>CBIHPZ010000444.1:0-4180 GCA_966211865.1 uncultured Aquabacterium sp. | reverse complement strand
GGGTCGACACCCCTTGAGTGGGCTGGCCGGCTGATCGGCCAAGGGGGCGGGTCGACAGGCCCGCCCCTTTTTCGTTGTGGCGCCACGGGCCGCCGCCGCGGGGTCCGTGGGCCGGCCGCTGGAATCGCCTGACGTGCGAAGTGAGCGTCACCCGCTGCAGCGGCAGGCCGTGCTGCAGCAGGCCGCGGCCCTGCCGGCGCCGGAAGGGCAGCGCCGCCAGGTGCAGGTGTCAGGCACGCTGAATTCGGCCACGGCCGGCGCGCTCCTCAAGGCCGGGCCATCACGGGCAATCCGCATTGCGGACCGCCCATGAAGAGCGCATAGTCATCGGCGGCCAGCAGGAGGGTGCTGCCCGGGTCAGGCGGCCTTCGCCGCAGCCTTGGCCCTGGTGACCGCGAAGCCATGAGTCGTCGCGCAACGTCCGCCACGCCACCACGCCGGTGGCACCAGCTTCACTGCGCAGCCTTCGTGCTGGGCATGCTGCTGCTCCTCGCCTGCGGCGCCCACGCCAAGGACAAGATCACCTGGGGCGTGCCGCAGGCGGCGCCCAACCAGATCGTCGACGGGCCGGACAAGGGCCAGGGCATCCGCGACCAGATCCAGCAACTGCTGCAGGAAAGGCTGGGGGGCTACGAGCACCAGACCGTCGTCGCCACCTTTCCGCGCATCCAGAGCGAAATGAAGAAGGGCGACCTCTGGTGCTTCGTCGGCAGCCCGCGCAGCCCGGCACTGGAGGAGTTCGCCGTCTTTTCCATTCCCGCCCAGCTTTCGCTGCCACGCCGGATCATCGTCAGGAAGAAGGACCTGGCCCGCTTCGAGCAGCCGGGTGGCCTGTCGCTGGAAGCGCTGCTGGCCGACCGCTCCTTGCAGACGAGCTTCGGCCGCGGCGTCGCCTTCGGACCCCGCATCGACGCCCTGTTGTCGAAGTTCCAGCCCCACGTGCATGCCGACGACACCGAGGCGCTGCGCATGCTGCTGGCCGGGCGCATCGACTACCTCTACGTGTTCCCCATCTTCGCCACCTACGCGGCGCGCCAGCAGGGCCGCGACGGCGAACTGGCGGCCCTGCCCTTCGCGGAAATGACCGACGCCGTGCTGGGCCGCGTGATGTGCGCCAATTCCGAGGCCGGCCGCCAGGTCATCCGCGAGGTCGACGCCATCCTGAAGGACGAGCGACCGAAGCCGCGCTACCGCCGCATCATGGAGTCGTGGCAGGACGAGGACGGCGTGCGCGAGATCCGCCGCCAGTACGACAAGCTGCTCCTCGTCGATTGACGGGGGGAGGCGCCCTTGAGAGCCCCTGCACCCGCCGAGCCTGCCGCCGCCCCTGCCGCGCTGCCGCTGCGCGAATCCATCGCCGCCCGCCTGCTGCGCATCATCTTCGGCGCCTACCTGGTCGTGGCGCTGCTCGTCACCGCCTTGCAGCTGGCATTGGAATACCGCAACACCGAAGCGCGCGTGGTGGCCGAGTTGGAGGCCATGCAGAACACCTTCGGCCGCGCCATTGCCGACGCCATGTGGAACTACAACACCGAGGTGCTGGGCGGCATCATGTCCGGCATCAAGGAGGTGCCGATCGTCCTGGGCGTGAAGATCGAGGACGAACAGGGCAAGCTGGTGCGCGCCGCGGGCACGCTGCAGGACGAGCACGGCAGCCGATGGCGCGCCACGCCGGAAGGCGCACTGTCGGCGGCCCCGCCGGCAGACGCCCTGTTCGACAAGGTGCTGAGCCGCCATTACCCGATCGTCTACACCGACGAGCACGGCGTGCGGCGACCCATCGGGCGCTGGAGCGTCTACACCAGCCAGCGCGTCGTCGTGGACCAGGTGAAGTACGGCTTCTTCCTGATCCTGGTGAACGCGGTGCTCAAGACCACCGCGCTGTGGTTCATCTTCCTTTACGTCGTTCGCCGCTGGCTGGGCCGCCCGCTGCAGCAGCTGGCGCAGTACGTGGGCGAGCTCAACATCGACAACCTGGGCGACAAGCCCTTCGTCGTGCAGGCCCGCGGCCGCAATGAACTGCACCTGCTGGCGGACAAGGTGAACGCGATGGCGTCCAGCCTGAAGGCATCGGTCGCCAGCCAGGCCGACATCATGCGCCGCCTGCAGGAAGAGAACGCCGAACGCCGCAATATGCAGGAAGCGCTGCGGCGCAGCGAAGAAAAGTACCGCGGCATCGTCGAGGGCGCGCTGGAAGGCATCTTCCGCATCACGCTGGAAGGCCGCGTGCTGAGCGTGAACTCCGCGGGTGCGCGCATGCTGGGCTACCCCTCGGTGCAAGCGCTGCTGCTGGACGTGACGGACTTCGGCCGGCAGTTCTACATGCGCCCGGCAGAGCGCCATCACATGATTGCCACGCTGCTGGAACACGAGGTCATCACCGGCGCGGAGCTGGAACTGCGCCGGGCCGACGGACAGGCGCTCTGGGCCTCCATCACTGCGCGGCTGGTGCGCGACGACATCGGCCAGCCCCTGCTGATCGAGACCTTCGCCAGCGACATCAGCGCGCGCAAGCACGCCGAGGAAGAGCTGAAGCGCCACCGCGAGCAGCTGGAGCAGGTCGTGGCCCAGCGCACCGCCGAGCTGACAAAGGCCAAGGAGCAGGCCGACGTGGCCAACCGCGCCAAGAGCGACTTCCTGGCGAACATGAGCCACGAGATCCGCACGCCCTTGAACGCCATCCTCGGCATGTCGCAGCTGGCGCTGGAGGCCGGCCTGGACGCGCGGCAGAACAACTACGTGCAGAAGGTGCACCACTCGGCCGAGGCCCTGCTGGGCATCATCAACGACATCCTCGACTTCTCGAAGATCGAGGCCGGACACCTCGACATGGAGCGCATTCCCTTCGAGATCGGCAACGTGATGGACTCGCTGGCCAACCTGGTCGGCATGAAGGCCGAGGAAAAAGGCCTGGAGCTGGTGTTCCGCCTGGGCGCCGGGCTGCCCGACGTGCTGGTGGGCGACCCCTCACGGCTCGGCCAGGTGCTGGTGAACCTGGGCAGCAACGCGGTGAAGTTCACCGACCGCGGCGAGGTCGTCGTCACGGTCGACGTGCTGGAACGCGATGCAGGCTCGGTGCGCCTAATGTTCGAAGTAAGCGACACCGGCATCGGCATCGCGCCCGAGCAGCATGAACGCCTGTTCAAGGCCTTTGCGCAGGCGGACTCGTCAACCAGCCGGCGCTACGGCGGCACCGGCCTGGGCCTGGCCATCAGCCAGCGCCTGGTGCAGATGATGGGGGGCGAACTGCGCTGCGAGAGTGAAGTGGGTCGCGGCAGCCGCTTCCACTTCAGCGCCCGCTTCGGCATCGGGGCAGCGCAACAAGGCCGCAACCCCACGCTGGCAGCGCGCGAGCTGCGCGGTGCCCGCATGCTCATCGCCGACGACAACGACGTGGCCTGCGAGGTGCTGATGGCCATGGCGGGCGCCCTGGGCATGCGCCCGGCGACCGCGCGCAGCGGGCAGGAAGCGCTCGAGGCCGTCGTCGCCGCCGATGCGGGCCACCGGCCTTTCGACCTGCTGCTGCTCGACTGGAAGATGCCGGGCATGAGCGGCGTCGACTGCGCCAAGGCGATCGCCGGCATGGCATTGGCGCACCCGCCGCCCACGGTGCTGATGCTCACGGCCTTCAGCCGCGACGAGATGGCGCGCGGGCTGCAGGCGCAGCAGGTGACCGTGGCCGCCACGCTCACCAAGCCCGTGACGCCATCATCCCTGCTGGATGCCAGCCTGCAGGCGATCGGCAGGCCGCAGCAGCGCCCCCAGCGCAGCCAGCAGCGCGAAGACGCGCTGCAGCGCGACCTGGCCGCGCTGGCCGGCGCCCGCGTACTGCTGGTGGAAGACAACCCCATCAACCAGGAACTGGCCCGCGACCTGCTGGGCCGCGCGCACATCGCCGTGCAGGTGGCGCAGGACGGCCGCGAGGCGCTGGACATGCTGGCGCGCGAACCCTTCGACGCCGTGCTGATGGACTGCCAGATGCCGGTGATGGACGGCTACGCCGCCACCCGCGAACTGCGCCGCCACCCGCAGTGGCAACACCTGCCGGTCATTGCCATGACGGCCAATGCGATGGTCGGCGACCGCGAGAAGGTGCTGGCCGCCGGCATGAACGACCACATTGCCAAGCCGATCCGGTTTGCGGAGTTGTTCGGGACCTTGGCAAGGTGGGTGCGGCCGG
>CBIHPZ010000443.1:0-4180 GCA_966211865.1 uncultured Aquabacterium sp. | reverse complement strand
GCATGTGCGACCAGATCGAGAACCGCATCATCGAGGCCAAGAGCCGCGGCATCTACGAAGCCCCGGGCATGGCGCTGCTGCACATCGCCTACGAGCGCCTGGTCACCGGCATCCACAACGAAGACACCATCGAGCAGTACCGCATCAACGGCCGCCGCCTCGGTCGCCTGCTGTACCAGGGCCGCTGGTTCGACCCGCAGTGCCTGATGCTGCGCGAGACCGCCCAGCGCTGGGTGGCGCGCGCCGTCACCGGCGAGGTGACGCTGGAACTGCGCCGCGGCAACGACTACACCATCCTGGACACCACCAGCCCGAACCTGACGTATGCGCCGGAGCGCCTGTCGATGGAGAAGGTGGAAGGTGCCTTCACGCCGGCCGACCGGGTGGGCCAGCTGACCATGCGCAACCTGGACATCAGCGACACGCGCGGCAAGCTGGGCATCTACGCGCAGGCGGGCCTGCTGGGCGACAACAGCGATGGCGTGATGCCGCTGCTGTCGTCGCCGGAGGCGAAGAAGGGCTGAATGTTGCGCGAGGCGGCAAGAAGCGCCGCCTGACCCAGCGGGGCCCTGCGCGCCCCGCGCTTCACGCAAACGGGGCCACCATGGGCCCCGTTTTGCTTCCGGCGGCGTGAGCCGGTTGGCCTCAGGCCCACCTTCTCAGCACGGAATCAGATCGCCAGCCGATTGCGCCCCGATTGCTTCGCCTGGTAGAGCGCCCGGTCGGCCGCGTCCAGCAGGTGCCGCGCTTCCTGCATCGACGGGATCAGCTCGGCCACGCCGAGTGACACCGTCTGCCGGTGCACCTGTTCCGGCATCCCGCGCGCCGGGTCCGCCGGCAGCGTGAACCCGTGCGCCTCGACCGCCAGGCGAATGCGCTCCGCCAGGTCCACCGCGCCGGCGGCCACGGTGTTCGGCAGCACGACCACGAATTCCTCGCCGCCCAGCCGGCCCAGCAGGTCGTCCTTGCGCAGCACCGCTTTCACGACGCGGGCGCTGTCCTTCAGCACGATGTCGCCGCCGCCGTGGCCGTAGCGGTCGTTGACCGACTTGAAGAAGTCCAGGTCGTAGTAGATGACCGACAGCGGCCGGCCGGTCAGCTTGGCGAGCTTGAACTCGCCGTTGAGGAAGTCGGTGAGGTACTGGCGGTTGAAGATTTCGGTGCCGGCATCGACCGTGGCCATGCGGTAGATGCGGTCGTGCAGCAGCACGTCCACGCTCTCGTGCTCGTAGAACTTCAGGATCACCTTGCCCAGGCGGATCAGGTCGCCGTGCTTCAGCGGCACCGGGCCGCTGATCCTCGTCTCGTTGACGTGCGTGCCGTTGGACGAGCCCAGGTCGCGGATGACCACCAGTTCACCGCTGGCTTCGATTTCCGCGTGGCGGCGGCTGACGCTGGGGTTGTCGATGAAGACCGCCGTGTCCGCCAGCCGGCCGATGGACATGCGCCCGCCTTCCAGCACGTAGCGTTTGCCGGTCTCGCTGCCGCTGTAGACGATGAGGCACGACCGGCGCTGCTGCGGGCCGTTGAGGTTCATCACCAGCGAGTGGTCGCCGGTCTTCAGGAGGACGGTGGTGTCGCCGGACATGGAATCGCGGATGGTCGCCGTTCAGCCCAACTGACGCAAGGCCTGTTCCACATCTTCCACCAGGTCCGCCACGGCTTCCAGGCCGACGGAGAACCGCACCAGGTGGCCGTGCAGCGGTGACGTCATGTCACGCATCAGCCGCAGGTCATAGGGCACCACCAGGCTGACGGGACCGGCCCACGAGTAGCCGATCTTGAAAAGCCGCAGCGCGTCGACGAAGGCATCGACCCGCCCGGCCGGCAGCGCCGGGTCCAGCAGCACCGAGAACAGGCCCGCCGCCGCGCTGCAATGCCGGCGCCAGTGCTCGTGGCCGGGAGCACCTTCGAAAGCCGGGTGCAGCAGTTGCTTGACGACGGGCTGCCGCTGCAGGAAACCGGCCAGTTCCCGCCCGGCCGCGTCCTGTGCGTGATAGCGCAGCGCGATGCTGGGCAGCGAGCGCAGCAGCGTCTCCGCGTCGTTGGCACCAATGCCGATGCCAAGCCGCATGTGGGCCTGGAGCAGGCGCTCGTGCAAGGCCTCGTCGCGCGTCACCACCGAGCCCATCAGCACGTCGGCACCGCCCGAGGGGTACTTGGTCAGCGCCTGCATCACGATGTCGATGCCGGCGTCGAACGCGCGGAACGCAATGCCGGCGCCCCAGGTGTTGTCCAGCGCGGTCAGCACGCCGCGCCCCTTCGCGGCTGCCACCAGGCCAGCCAGGTCGGGGAACTCCATCGTCACCGAGCCCGGCGCCTCCAGCCAGACCAGCTTCGTGCGCTCGCTGATCATCGCGGCCAGCGCGGCCGCGTCCATCGGGTCATAGAGCCGGTGGGTGACGCCCCAGTCCGCCAGCAGGGTGCGCGCCATCTCGCGCGAAGGGCCGTACACATTGGACGGCAGCAGCACCTCGTCGCCCTGCTTCAGCAGCGCCACGTTCGTCATCACGATGGCGGCCAGCCCGCTGGGCGCCAGCGCGCAGAAGCGGCCGCCTTCCAGCGCGGCGATGCGCTCTTCCAGGATGAAGGTGGTCGGCGTGCCGTGCAGGCCGTAGGTGTAGCCCTGCTTGCTCTTCCAGTTGCGCGCGCGCATGGCGGCGACGTTCGGGAAGGTGACGGTCGAGGCCTTGTGCACGCCCGGCATCACCGCGCCGAAGCCGGGCGGCGGCTCGTAGGGGTGGTGGACGAGCGAGGTGATCAGGTCCTGGGGCATGGCGGCAATGGTGGGCGCTTGGCGGCTGTGAGCGGCGTTGGTGAAGGCCGTGGACAGTCGGGACGGCAAGAGGGGCTGCGCTGCGAAACGCCGTCAGATCGGCATGCCGATCAGGTCATGGCCTTCGGTGGCGACGATGCGGGCGCGGGTGAACTCGCCCACCTTCAGGGTCTTCGAGGCCTTCTCGGGCGGCAGCAGGCGCACGGTGCCATCGATCTCCGGCGCGTCGGCATAGCTGCGCCCAACGCCGCCCTTGCGGCCCAGCGCCGGCGCGCGATCGACCAGCACCTGCATGGTGGCGCCCACCCGGCGCTTCAGGCGCTCGATGGACACCTGCTCGGCCACGGCCATGAAGCGCGCGCGGCGCTCTTCGCGCAGCTCGTGCGGCACGGGGTCGGGCAGCGCGTTGGCGGCGGCGCCGTCCACCGGCGAATACGCGAAGCAGCCGGCGCGGTCGATCTGCGCCTCGCGCACGAAGTCCAGCAGGGTCTGGAACTCCGCCTCGGTCTCGCCGGGGAAGCCGGCGATGAAGGTGGAGCGGATGACCAGTTCCGGGCAGGCCTCGCGCCACTTCAGCAGGCGCTCCAGGTTGCGTTCGCCGCTGGCGGGGCGCTTCATGCGGCGCAGCACGTCCGGGTGGGCGTGCTGGAACGGCACGTCGAGGTACGGCAGCACGTGGCCGGAGGCCATCAGCGGCAGCACCTCGTCCACGTGCGGATACGGGTAGACATAGTGCAGGCGCACCCAGGCGCCGTGCGGCGCGGCCAGTTCGCCCAGCTGCTGGCACAGCTCCACCATGCGGGTCTTGACCGGCTTGCCGTCGAAGAAGCCGGTGCGGTACTTCACGTCGACGCCATAGGCGCTGGTGTCCTGGCTGACGACCAGCAGCTCCTTGACGCCCGATTCGAACAGCGCGCGCGCCTCGGAGAGCACGTCGCCCACCGGCCGCGACACCAGGTCGCCGCGCATGCTGGGGATGATGCAGAAGGTGCAGCGGTGGTTGCAGCCTTCGCTGATCTTGAGGTACGCGTAGTGCTTGGGCGTCAGCTTGATGCCCGCGATGCCTCGCGCCTCGGGCACCAGGTCGATGAAGGGATCGTGCGGCTTGGGCGCGTGCAGGTGCACCGCGTCCATCACCTCCTGCGTGGCGTGCGGGCCGGTGACGGCCAGCACCTTGGGATGCACGGCCTTGACCATGTTGCCGCCGTCCGCCCCGGCGCGGGCACCCAGGCAGCCGGTGACGATGACGCGCCCGTTCTCGGCCAGGGCCTCGCCGATGGTGTCCAGGCTTTCCTTCACCGCGTCGTCGATGAAGCCGCAGGTGTTGACGATCACCAGGTCAGCACCGGCGAAGGTCTTGCTGGTCTCGTAGCCCTCGGCGGAGAGCTGGGTCAGGATCAGTTC
>CBIHPZ010000442.1:0-4183 GCA_966211865.1 uncultured Aquabacterium sp. | reverse complement strand
GCGCCTGTTACGCTTGCCCACACAGGGGGTGACTGCCCAAGCGGCTCGGGAGAAGCCATGCCGTTGACGACGACCGGGGTGTATCCCCGGCCTGCCCGCCGTTCGCCCAGGCCTGCACCGCAATCGGCCGTGACCGCCAGCCACGCGCCACCCGCCCCCGGGCTCCACCGCCGCAGGGGCCGGGAATGAACGCTGGGGCCTGGGGCCAGATCGCCTGGCTGGGGTCCACGCGCGCCTCGCGCATCGGCCGCGCGCGAGGCGTGGACGGCCGGCCCACCGCCCTGCTCAAGGTCGCCACGGCCGACGTCACCCAGTTCCGCGAAGAGTTCGCGCTGCTCCAGGCGCTGGACGCGCCGGGCCTGCTGCGCCCGCGTGAGCTGGCCACCGAAGGCGCCCTGCCGGCCATGGTGCTCGACGACCACGACGTGGTGCCGATGGCCGATGCCCTGGGCACCACGCCCTGGGACACCGGTGCCGCGCTGCGCATGGGCCATGCGCTGGCCTGCACGCTGGCGGCGCTGCACGCGGCCGACGTGCCGCACGGCGACCTGCGCCCCGCCAACATCCTGCTGGAGCCGCGCACCGGCCAGACCTGGCTCGCCGACCTCAGCGCCGCCGTCGAACGCCGCCGCGCGGGCATGCGCGAAGCCGTGGCGGTGGACGACTGGGCCTGGGCCGCACCGGAACAGACCGGGCGCATGAACCGCCCGGTGGACCACCGGGCCGACTTCTACCAGCTGGGCCTGCTGCTGTACCGGGCGCTGGCTGGCCGCCTGCCGTTCGACGCCACCGACCCGCTGGAATGGGCGCATGGCCACACCGCCCGCATGCCGCCACCGCTGTCCGGCATCGCGCCGCAGGTGCCGGCCATGGTTTCGGACCTGGTGCTCAAGCTGCTGGCCAAGACCGCCGAGCAGCGCTACCGCCACGCCGAAGGGCTGGCCAAGGACCTGCAGCGCTGCCTGGCGGCGTGGGAGCGCACGGGCACCGTGGCGCCCTTCATGCTGGGCGCGGACGACCCGCCCGACGAGATCGAAGCGCCACGCCGCCTGCACGGCCGCGATGCCGAGCTGGCCGCACTGCGCGAGGCCGGCGAGCAGGCCGCGGCCCTGAACCGGCCGCAGCTGGTGCTGCTGGCCGGGCCGCCCGGCATCGGCAAGACGGCGCTGGTGCAGGCCTGGCGCGACACCTGGACCGCCGGCGGCGGCCGCTTCGTCGCGGCCAAGTTCGACTCGCAAGGCCGCGAGGTGCCCTACGCCGCCCTGGCGCAGGCCCTGCGCGAGCTGGTGAAGCAGGTGCTGGCCGAGCCGGAGGCGCGCATCAACGCCTGGCGCAGCGCCCTGGCCGACGCGCTGGGCAGCAGCGCGCAGGTGATGGTGGACCTGGTGCCGGAGCTGGCGCTGCTGACCGGCGGCCAGCCTGCGCTGCCGGGCGTGCCCCCCGCCGAAGCGCAGAACCGGCTGCGCTGGGTGCTAACGCGCTTTGTGGGCGTGTTCGCGCGCACGGAGCATCCCCTGGTGATCTTCCTGGACGACCTGCAGTGGGCCGACGTGGCCAGCCTGGACCTGCTGCGCGACCTGCTCACCGGCGGCGCCGCCGGTGCGCTGCTGGTGGCCGGCGCCTACCGCGACCAGGCGGTGGACGCGGCGCACCCGCTGTCCGCCCTGCTCGACCGCGTGGCCGCCGCCGGGCTGCAGGTGACCCGCATCACCATGGCGCCGCTGGGCCCGCAGCCCATGGCCGCGCTGGTGGGCGAATGCCTGCACGCGCCGGCCGCTGAGGTGGAAGCACTGGCCGCGCTGGTGTCCCGCCACACGCAGGGCAACCCGTTCTTCGTGCTGCAGCGCCTGGCCGAACTGCGGGCCGAGGGCCTGCTGCAGTTCGACCCCCAACGCCAGGCCTGGGCCTGGGACCTGGAGGCCATCCGCGCGCGGCAGCTGTCGGGCGACGTGCTGGCGCTGGTGGAACGCCGGCTGCGCCGCCTGCCCGCCGCCACGCGCGAAGCGCTGGAGCAGGCGGCACTGCTGGGCGGCAGCGGGTCGATGGCGCTGCTGGCGCTGGCGCTGGGCAGCCCGCCGGCCCGCACGCTGGACCTGCTGGGCCCCGCCCTGCGCGGCGGCCTGGTGGCCTGCGCCAATGGGCGTTATCGTTTTCCGCACGACCGGGTGCACGAGGCCGCACAGGGCCTGGTGCCGCCGCCGGACCGCCCGGCGCGGCACCTGCACATCGGCCGCCGGCTGCTGCAGGGCCTGCCCTCCACCGGCCTGGATGAACACCTGTTCGACGTCGTGCACCAGTTGAACCAGGCCGCGCACCTGCTGGCCGATGACGAAGAGCGCCTGCGCCTGGCGCGCCTGAACGCGCAGGCCGGCCGCCAGGCCCGCGCCCGCCTGGCGTTTGCCCTGGCGCAGGACCACCTGGCGCGCGCCGCCGCGGCCTGGCCCGCCGACGGCTGGGCCCGCCTGCGCGACGAGACCTTCGCGCTGCAGCTGGACCTGGCCGAGTGCGAATTCCTCGTCGCCCGTTTCGCCGATGCCGACACCCGGCTGCAGGCGCTGCTGCCGCGCGCCACCACGGCGCTGGAACAGGCCCGCGTCTGTACCCTGCGCATCCGCCTGCGGCTGGTGCCGGGGCAGTTCGGCGCCGCCGCGGCCGCGGCGCTGGAGGCGCTGGCCCTCTTCGGCGTCACCTTCCCGGAAACCGACGCGGCGGCCCTGCTGCCGGCCGCGCGCCAGGCGGTGGATCAGGCACTGGCCGGCCGCGGCATCGACGAACTGCTGCACGCGCCGCCCCTGGAAGACGCCGAAACCCGCACCGTGCTGGGCCTCATCGTCGATTCATTCACCGGCATCTACATCGCCCGCCCGGACCTCTTTCCGCTGCTGGTGCTCGAGGCCACGCAGCGCGTGCTGCGCCATGGCAACTGCGAAGAAAGCGCAGTGGTCTACACCTACTACGCCCGCGTGCTGCTGGCTGCCGGGCACATCGCGCAGGCGTACGACTATTCGCAGCTGGCCGTGCGGCTGAACGAGCGGCTGGACGACCGCAAGCGGCGCGGCATGCTGCTGTTCTCGCACGCCGGCTTCATCCACTTCTGGCGCCGGCCCTTTGCCAGCGGCCGGCCCATCCTGGACCGTGGCTTCGCCGCCTGCCTCGAAGTGGGCAACTTCGTGCATGCGGCGCTGATCGCCGTGAACACCTGCCTGTACATGGTGGAGGCGGGCGAGCGGCTGG
Organism: uncultured Aquabacterium sp.; assembly: GCA_966211865.1. Classification (GTDB taxonomy): domain Bacteria; phylum Pseudomonadota; class Gammaproteobacteria; order Burkholderiales; family Burkholderiaceae_C; genus Pseudaquabacterium. Next base: position 949 of record CBIHPZ010000442.1, on the reverse strand, counting down.
ACGAAGTGTCGGCGCAGGTGGAGCGAAGCCTGCAGTTCCTGCGGGCCACGCACAGCGGCGGCACGCTGGAGGTGGTGCAGTGCTTCGGCCAGTTCGTGCGCTGCCTGCAGGGGCGCACGCGCGCGCCGGCTTCCCTGGACGATGACGGCCACGACCACGCCGCGGTGGTGGCGCGCATGGCGGAGCAGAAGAACGTGGCCGGCCTCGGCATCGTGCACATGCTGGAGCAGATGGCCGCCTTCATCGTCGGCGACCCGCAGGCGGCGCTGCAGGCCGCCACCCGCACCGAAGGCGTGCTCAAGGCCGTGTTCGCGATGGCCGTGCGGCCCAGCTTCGTCTTCTATCGCGCGATGTCGCTGGCCACGGCCCACCACGACATGCCGCCGCAGCAGCAGGCCGAGGCCGTGCGCAGCATCGAGCAGGCGGCCACGGACCTGGCCACCTGGTCGGCCCAATGCCCCGAGAACTACGCCACCCGCCACGCGCTGGTGGCGGCCGAGCTGGCGCGCCTGCAAGGGCAGGAGCTGCAGGCCGAGCGCCTGTACGAAGAGGCCATTGCCGCCGCGCGCCTGGGCCTGCTGGCGCCGCAGGAAGCACTGGCCTGCGAACGCGCCGCCGCCTTCCACCGCGCACGCGGCATGGCCCGCATCGCCGACGGCTGCCTGGCCGAGTCATTTGCCGCCTATGCGCGCTGGGGCGCCACCGCCAAGCTGCGCCAGCTGGCCGCTGCCCACCCGGCCCTGCGCTTGGCCCCCGCCGCGGCGCTGCCCATCGACACCCTGGCGGTGATGAAGGCGGCGCAGGCCCTGTCCAGCCAGATCGACCTGGATGCGCTGCTCGGCACGCTGATGCGCATTGCGCTGGAACAGGCCGGCGCCCAGGCCGGCCGCCTGTACGTGGCCGCCGGCGAGCACTTCGAACTGGCGGCCGAGGCCGAGGTGCGCGGCGA
>CBIHPZ010000441.1:0-4188 GCA_966211865.1 uncultured Aquabacterium sp. | reverse complement strand
TCGACGTCGTCCTTGTCGTACTGGCTCACCGCCGAATCGCTGCCGGGCTGCTGGTACAGCGGGCAGAAGTCGGTGATCTTGCCCGGCGCGATCAGCACGCCACCGGCGTGCATGCCGATGTTGCGGACGATGCCTTCCACCCGCGTGGCCAGCGCCAGCAGCTCGGCCACTTCTTCTTCCGCGGCCTCGCGCTGCTCCAGCTCGGGCGCTTCCTTGCGGGCGTAGATGATGCTGCTGTCGGGCTCGTCCGGCACCTTGGCCAGGGTCACCGTCTTGCCCGGTGGCGCGGGGATCAGCTTGGCGATGGAATCGACGTGGCCGTAGCCCATGCCCAGCACGCGGCCGATGTCGCGCAGCGCGGCCTTCGCGGCCATGGTGCCGAAGGTGGCGATCTGGCTCACCGCCGCGCGGCCGTACTTGTCCTTGACGTAGTCGATGACGCGGTCGCGGTTGCCCTGGCAGAAGTCGATGTCGAAGTCGGGCATCGACACGCGCTCGGGGTTCAGGAAACGCTCGAACAGCAGGTTGTATTGCAGCGGGTCGAGGTCGGTGATCTTCAGCGCATAGGCGACCAATGAGCCCGCGCCCGACCCCCGGCCCGGCCCCACCGGGCAGCCGTTGTTCTTGGCCCAGTTGATGAAGTCCGCCACGATCAGGAAGTAGCCCGGGAAGCCCATCTTCAGGATGGTCTCGATCTCGAACTCCAGCCGCTTCACGTAGTCGGGCCGCACCGCGTCGCGCTTGGCCTCGTCGGGGTACAGCAGCGCCAGGCGCTGCTCCAGGCCCTCGAAGCTCAAACGCCTGAAGTACGCGTCCATCGGCATCGGCACGCCGTTTTCGATGGGCGTCGGGAAATCGGGCAGGTAGTTCTTGCCCATCGCCAGGGTCAGGTTGCAGCGGCGGGCGATCTGCACGCTGTTCGCAATCGCCGAGGGCACGTCGGCGAACAGCGCCTCCATCTGCGCCTGGGTCTTGAAGTACTGCTCGCGCGTGAAGCGCTTGACGCGCTTGGGGTTGCCCAGCGCCTCGCCGTCGGCCACGCAGACGCGCGCCTCGTGCGCGTCGAAATCATCCGGCTCGGCGAACTGGATCGGGTGCGTGGCGACCACCGGCAGGCCCAGCTCGGCGGCCAGCGGCACGGCGGCGCGCACGTGCGGCTCGTGGTTGGGCAGGCCGGCGCGCTGCAGCTCGATGTAGAAGCGGCCGGGGAACAGTGCGGCCAGGCGCTGCGCGGCGGCGGTGGCGCGCGCGGTGTCGCCGGCCAGCAGCGCGCTGCCCACCAGCCCCATGTCGCCACCGGACAGCGCAATCAGCCCCTCGCCCCGCTCCGCCAGCCATTCCCACTTCAGCCAGGCCTGGGCGCGCTGCGCGTTCTGCACCCAGCCGCGGCCCAGCAGCTCGCAGAGGTTCAGGTAGCCGGTGCGGTCCTGGGCCAGCAGCATCAGGCGGCTGGGCTGCTTGTCGCTGCCGCTGACGGCGGGGTCCGGCTCCAGGTAGACGTCCACGCCGATGATGGGCTTCACGCCCTTCCCGCGGCAGGCCTTGTAGAACTTCACCGCACCGAAGAGGTTGGACAGGTCGGTGATGGCCAGCGCGGCCTGGCCATCGGCCTTCGCCGCGGCGGCGGCATCGTCGATGCGCAGGGTGCCGTCGACGACGGAGTATTCGGTGTGCGTGCGAAGGTGGACGAAAGGCATGCGGGATTTTAGGAGCCGGCCGGGCCTGAGGCGGGGTTCCTAGAATCCGCGTCCGTGACGACCATCCTGAACATCTCCGCCTACCGCTTCGTGCCGCTGGACGACCTGCCCGCGCTGCGCACGCGGCTGCACGATGCGGCCGCCGCACTGGGTTTGAAAGGCACGGTGCTGCTGGCCGAGGAAGGCATCAACCTCTTCCTGGCCGGCGCGCCTGAAAGCGTGGAAGCCTGGCTGGCCCAGCTGCAAACCGACGCCCGCTTCGCCAATTTCGAGGCCAAGCGCAGCCACAGCGAATCGCAGCCCTTCAAGCGCCTGAAGGTCAAGATCAAGGCGGAGATCATCCGCATGAACCACCCGGCCATCCGCCCCGCCGCGGGCCGCGCGCCCGCCGTGCGCGCGCAGACGCTGGCACGCTGGATCACCCAAGGCCACGACGACGAAGGCCGCCCGCTGGCGCTGCTGGACACGCGCAACGGCTTCGAGGTGGACGCCGGTGCCTTCGACGGCGCGATCGACTGGCGCCTGTCGAAGTTCAGCGAATTCCCCGCCGCCATCGCCCAGCACCGCGATGCGCTGAAGGACCGCACCGTCGTCAGCTACTGCACCGGCGGCATCCGCTGCGAGAAGGCCGCCATCGTGATGCGCGAGCTGGGCCTGGACCACAGCTACCAGCTCGAGGGCGGCATCCTCAAGTACTTCGAGGAAACCGGCGGTGCCGCCCCGGGCTGGCACGGCCGCTGTTTCGTGTTCGACGAGCGCGTGGCGCTGGACACCGACCTCAGCGCTTGAAAGCCCTCACGTGACACGCGAAGGCAGCACCGGCTTCGCCGCATTCCTGCTGCGGCTGGCCGGCGGCCTGCTGATGGTGACGGCGCTGGCCGTGGCGCTGATGCGCGCGCCCGACCGCAGCGTCGAATCGCTGGTGCTGCGCTGGGCGCCGCCGCCGTCGGACTTCATCGACCTGAGTGGGCAGCTCGTGCACGTGCGCGACGAAGGCCCGCGCAACGACCCGCTGCCCGTGGTGCTGATCCACGGCACCTCGGCCAGCCTGCACACCTGGGAAGGCTGGGCGCGCGGCCTGCGCGGCCAGCGCCGCGTCATCAGCTTCGACCTGCCCGGCTTCGGCCTCACCGGCCCCTGGGCCGGCGCCTACGCCGGCCGGCGCTACACGGGCGCGGAGTACGCGCGCTTCGTGCTCGACCTGATGGACGCGCTGAAGGTGCAGCGCTTCGTGATGGCCGGCAATTCGCTGGGTGGGGAGGTGGCTTGGCGCACCGCCGTGGCGGCGCCGCAGCGTGTGGAACGCCTGGTGCTGGTCGACGCCGCCGGCTACCCCTTCCAGCCCGGCGCCGTGCCCCTGGGCTGGCGCCTGGCCCGCCTGCCCGGCGCCAGCTGGATCAGCCAGCACCTGCTGCCGCGCGCCGTGATCGACGACAGCGTGCGCAGCGTCTACGGCGACCCGTCCAAAGTGACGGACGCGCTGATCGACCGTTATTTCGAGATGACCCTGCGCGAAGGCAACCGCCGCGCGCTGGCCGAGCGCATGGCCGTGGTGGCCGAAGGCGCCGACCCGGCCCCCATCCGCACGCTGCGCCTGCCCACGCTGGTGATCTGGGGCGGCCGCGACCGTCTGATCCCACCCGACAACGCGCAGCGCTTCAGCGCCGACATTCCCGGCAGCCAGCTGGTGGTGTTCGACAAGCTGGGCCACGTGCCGCAGGAAGAAGACCCGGTGGCCACGCTGGTGCCGGTGAAGGCCTTCCTCGGCTTGCCTTCCTGACCGCCTGCGCGCTTCTCAGGTCAGACCCTCCCGCAAGGCCTTCAACACCTCACTGCGGAATTCGCGCCGGTACAGCACGCCCAGCACCAGCAGCGTGCAGCCGATGAAGGCCCAGGGCGAGAAGAACCAGCCGACGACGGCGAAGGACAGGTAGTAGGCGCGCAGGCCGTCGTTGAAGGTCTCGGCGGCCAGGCCCATCACGCGGCCGGCGCGGTCGGCAAAGGCCTGGCGTTCGGCCTCGTCCGTGATGGCCTTGGCTTCGGGCACGGCCGCCACCAGGATGGCGCCGAAGCTGTACTGCCGCAGGCTCCAGGTGAAGCGGAAGAAGGCGTGCACGAAGATCGCCGTCAGCAGCACCAGCTTCAGGTCGAACACCAGCACCGACGTGCGCGCGGCGAACGGGATCTCGCGCACCAGCTCGGTCGCCTTGTCGGTGGTCGAGAGGATGGCCAGCAGGCCGCCGATGATCAGGATGGTGGTGGAGGCGAAGAACTGCGGGCTGGCCGAGAGGCTCTGCACCACCGCGGAATCGACGATGCGGTTCTCGCGCCGCGTGGTCTGCAGCATCCAGTGGCGGCGCCAGCGGTTCGTCGTCGCCAATACCGAGAACTCGACCTCCGCGCGGCGCTTGGCCCACACCGCGTAACCCACCCAGCCGCCGAAGAACAGCAGCATCGCGACCCAGTCGATGGCGGGCAGCAGGCTCAGGGG
>CBIHPZ010000440.1:0-4189 GCA_966211865.1 uncultured Aquabacterium sp. | reverse complement strand
CGCGCCAAACCCTGCGAATCCATCCAGTATCCTGTATTTTTATCCAGACGAGAACCCGATGCCAAGCACTGTCGTGATCCTCGGTACCGGCGGCACCATCGCCGGCACGGCCGCCAACCCGGCCGACAACGTCGGCTACACCGCGGCGCAGCGCAGCGTGGCGGACCTGGTGGCCGCGGTGCCGGCACTGGGCCAGGCGCCGATCGAGCTGGAGCAGGTGGCGCAGCTGGACAGCAAGGACATGGACCACGCCACCTGGCAGCGCCTGGCGCAGCGGGTGGAACACCACCTGGCGCGGCCCGACGTGTGCGGCATCGTCATCACCCACGGCACCGACACGATGGAGGAGACCGCCTGGTTCCTGCAACGCGTGCTGGCGCCGGGCAAGCCGGTGGTGCTGACCGGCGCCATGCGGCCTTCCACCGCCGTGCAGACCGACGGGCCGCAGAACATGCTGGACGCCTGCGTGGTGGCGCGCGAGCCGGGCGCCTGTGGCGTGGTGGTGGTGTTCGGCGGCCAGGTGCACAGCGCGCACGACGTGCGCAAGGTGCACACCTACCGCATCGATGCCTTCTCGTCGGGCGACGCCGGCCCCATCGCGCGGGTGGAAGAAGGCCGCCTGCGCCGCCACCGCCTGTGGCCGGTCGGTTCGCCCTTCGGCGTTGCGCGCATCAACTTCGAGCCCTCGTCGTGGCCGCGGGTCGAGATCGTGACGGGCCACGCCGGCAGCGGCGGCGGCGTGGTGGATGCGCTGGTGGCCTCGGGCGTGCACGGCATCGTCGTCGCCACGCCGGGCAACGGCAGCCTGCACCGGGCGATGGAGCCCGCGCTGCGCCGCGCAGTGGCCGCGGGCATCCCCGTGTGGCGCAGCACGCGCTGCGCGGGCGGCGCGCTGGTGGGCATCCAGGACGAGACCCTGCCGGCGGCGCCCACGCTGTCGCCCTGGCAGGCGCGCATCGACCTGATGCTGAGCCTGCTGGGCACGCCGGCGGCGACCTAGCGTACAAAGGACGCGGCTGCCCAAGCTGGCGGCGGGGCGCCAGCCGTACAGGCCCGCCGACCCGACCGCACCACGCACCAGCCGCAGAATGCGCGCGGGGCCACTGCCGTGTGAAGGCAGTGGCCCCGCGTTCATTTCAGGCCGATGACGGCCTGGGTGCTCAGACCACCGTCAGCGTCACGTCGATGTTGCCGCGCGTGGCATTCGAGTACGGGCACACCTTGTGCGCCGCGGCCACCAGGGCTTCGGCCGCTTCGCGCTCGAAACCGGGCAGGCTGATCTTCATCGCCACCTGGATGCCGAAGCCGCCGGGGATGGGGCCGATGCCGACGTCGGACGTGATCGACACGTCGTCCGGCACCTTGAGCTTCTGCGCCGCGCCCACGGCCTTCATGGCGCCGATGAAGCAGGCGGAGTAGCCGGCCGCGAACAGCTGCTCGGGGTTGGTCCCTTCGCCGCCGGCGCCGCCCAGTTCACGCGGGGTGGACAGGTTGACTTCCAGCTTGTTGTCGGACGACTTGGCGGTGCCGGTGCGGCCGCCGGTGGCCGTGGCGGTGGCGGTGTAGAGGACTTTTTCGAGTGCCATGGCGTGTTGCCTTTCGTGGGTGGGTCGGGAGGTGTGCAAGCTGCCTTCAGGCGGCCCGCGAGGAGGATTCGATCAAGCGGTCGCGCAGCTGCCGCAACTGGGCGGCCAGCGCGGTGACCTCGGACAGGTCGCAGGCGGTGGCGCAGGCGATGGCCTGCGGCACGGCCACGGCGCGGGCCTTCAAGCGGCGGCCGGAGGGGGTGAGCTGCAGCAGCACGCGGCGTTCGTCTGCCGTGTCGCGCAGGCGCTGCACGTAGCCCAGCGCTTCCAGGCGCTTCAGGAGCGGGGTGAGGGTGCCGGAGTCGAGCGTGAGCCGTTCGCCGAGCTGGCTGACGGTGACACCGTCGCCTTCCCAGAGCACCAGCATGACCAGGTACTGCGGGTACGTGAGGCCCAACGGCGCCAGCAGCGGCTTGTAGGCCTTGGTCATGGCCAGCGAGGCCGAGTACATCGCGAAACACAGCTGGCGGTCGAGCGCCAGCCAGTCGGCGGAGACTGCATCGGCGGCGGCGGGCTTGCGTGGCATGGGCGTGAATGTAGTGCGCAATTGAATTGCACACAATGTAATTGCACATGACCCGGCCTGCGGCAGGGGCAATGAATCTCGATGCGGACGGAACTCGGTGCCGGGCCTGTGTGGTCTGACAGGTCGACAGGCAAGGCGGGCTGCCGGATGATGGCGTGGCGTTTCGCGCCGGCCGTCGCTGTCCTGGCCCGTCCCCGTTTCCCCAGTCCACCCACCGCTTCAGCCGCCAGCCGCGCTGGCTTACCCGATCGATGATTCCCGACGCTCCCGGGCCAGCGCAGCCCGCCGCACCCGCGCCCTTCAACGATGACGCGCCGGCTTCCGACAGCGGCGAACGGCGGCGCGACGACCTGCTGCGCCGCGGCGAGACCAGCCTGCTGGAGATGATGGCCCGCGACGCGCCGCTGGCGCAGACGCTGTCCGCATTGGCGCGGCTGATGGAAACGCAGGTGGATGGGCTGACCTGCACGCTGGTGCTGCTGGATCCCGACGGACGCCGCATCGCGGCTGCCATTGGCCCGGGCATGCCGCCCGACTACCTGAAGGCGCACCAGGGCGTGGAGATCGGGCCGGCCGTGGGTTCCTGCGGCACGGCGCTGTTCCTGCGCGAGACGGTCATCGTCACCGACATCGAGGCCGATCCGCGCTGGGCCTTGTTCCGCCACCTGGTGGCGCCGCATGGCTTTCGCGCCTGCTGGTCGGCGCCGATCATGCATGGCGATACGCCGCTGGGCACCTTCGCGATGTACTACCGCGAAGTGCGCGCCCCTGGCCCGCGGGACTTCCAGTTGCTGGGGCGGGCCACGCACGTGGCCGGCATCGCGATCGAACGCTGGCGGCGCGAGCACGAGCTGCAGCGCCACCGCGAGCACCTGGAAGAACTGGTGCGCGAACGCACGACCGAACTGGAAGCCGCGCGCGACCGCGCCGAGGTGGCCAACCGTGCCAAGAGCGCCTTCCTGGCCGCCATGAGCCACGAGCTGCGCACGCCCTTGAACGGCATCCTCGGCTTTGCGCAGCTGCTGCTGCAGGACGCTTCGCTCGGCGACCGGCAGCGGCGGGGGCTGGGCATCATCAAGAGCAGCGGCGACCACCTGCTGACCTTGATCAACGACGTGCTGGACCTCTCGCGCATCGAGGCCGGCAAGCTCGACCTGTACCCGCTGCGCTTCGACCTGGCCGCGCTGCTGAAGGTGGTGAGCGACATCGCCCGCGTGAAGGCCGAGGAGAAGAGCCTGCACTTCCACTTCAGCGCGCAGGCGGGCCTGCCGGCGGCGCTGGTGGGCGACGACAAGCGGCTGCGGCAGGTGCTGCTGAACCTGCTGGCCAATGCGGTGAAGTTCACCGACGACGGCGAGGTGCGCTTCAGCGTGACGCAGCGGGCGGCCGATGCCCATGCCGGCACGGCGCTGCTGCGCTTCGAGGTGGCGGACACCGGCATCGGCATCGCGCCCGACCAGCTGCAGCGCCTGTTCCAGCCCTTCGAGCAGGCGGGGGAGGTGGAACGCCGCGCCGGGGGCTCCGGCCTTGGCTTGTCCATCTCGCGCCAGCTGGTGCGGCTGATGGGCAGCGACATCACCGTGGACAGCACGCCCGGCCATGGCAGCCGCTTCGCCTTCGAGTTGGCGCTGCCGGTGGCCGAGGCGCTGCAGCCGGCCGCTTCGCCGGCCCAGGCGATCGTCGGCTACGAGGGGCCGCGCCGCCGCGTGCTGGTGGTGGACGACGTGGCGGTGAACCGGGCGGTGCTGGTGGAGCTGCTGGCCGGCCTGGGCTTCGAGGTGGAAGAGGCGGGCAACGGCCGCGAGGGCATCGACCGCGCCCGTGAACTCCTGCCCGACCTGATCGTGCTGGACAACGTGATGCCGGTGCTGGACGGCGTGGGCGCCACGCGTGTGCTGCGCGCGGACGAGCGGCTGCGCGCGGTGCCCATCATCGCGGCGTCGGCCAGCGCGTCGGCGGAGCACCAGCGCGCCAGCCTGCAGGCCGGCGCCAACGTGTTCCTGCCCAAGCCCATCGACGCGCCGCTGCTGCTGCGGCACGTGGGCGAGCTGCTGTCGCTGCGCTGGCGGCTGGCACC
>CBIHPZ010000439.1:0-4190 GCA_966211865.1 uncultured Aquabacterium sp. | reverse complement strand
TCGCCAACGGTTCGGGCCACGCGCCCGGCACCGCGCCGGGCGGCGCGGACAGCGGCTCCATCGCCGAGCTGCAGGGCGGCGTGCAGCTGGCCCTGGAGCAGGCGCTGTTCGCCGCCCGCATCATTGCCCGCATCCGCGAGTACACGCACTCGCGCACGCCGCGGCGCGAGCGGCTGGAGCTGGGGCAGGCGGTGCAGCAGGCGGTGTCGCTGCTGGACTGGGAGATCCGCCGCGACCGCGTCGAGCTGGCCTTCACGCAGCCGGACGAGCCGTGCTTCGTCGAAGGCGACGAGGTGATGCTGCAGCAGCTCTTCGTCAACCTGCTGCGCAACGCGCTGGAGGCGATGCGCGACAACCCGCCCGATGCCCACGGCCTGGCCGAGCGGCGCCTGGCGCTGGCGCTGGCACGTGACCGCGCCATGGCGGTGCTGACCGTGCGCGACAACGGCTGCGGCCTGCCGCAGGACGCCGACGAGACCCTGTTCGTCCCGTTCCAGAGCACCAAGCCCAACGGCATGGGCATCGGGCTGAACATCTGCCGCTCCTTCGTCGAGCTGCACCAGGGCCAGCTCTGGTTCACGCGCAACGACGACGACGACGGCGCCGCCCGCCAGCAGATCGGCGAGCGCGGCTGCACCTTCCACGTGTCCCTTCCCCTGGCTTCCCCCGGAGATGCCCCATGAGCTCCATGAGCCCCACGAGCGCCCGCACCATCGTCATCGTCGATGACAACCCCGAGTTCAGGCGCTCGGCCCAGTGGTGGCTGACCAGCGCCGGCTACGACGTCGTCGACTACGGCGACCCCCAGGCCGCGCTGGACGCGCTGCCCGAGGCCGCCCCCGCCGGCCCCGCCTGCCTGCTGCTGGACGTGCGCATGCCCGGCATGAGCGGCCTGGACCTGCACGACGCCTTGCGCGCAAAAGGCGTGGCCATGCCGGTGGTGTACATGACCGGCCACGGCGACGTGCCGCTGGCGGTGCAGGCGATGCAGAAAGGCGCGGTCAGCTTCCTCGAGAAGCCCTTTGCCGACGACGCGCTGGAAGCGGCGCTGCAGCGCGCCTTCGCCACGCCCGCGCCGGCCCCGGCACCGGCCGCCACCCCGTCCACCGCCGCAGCAGCCGCCGACGACCCCGCCCGCGCCGAATGGCAGCGCCGCCTGGCGCGACTGACCCCGCGCGAGCGCGAGCTGCTGGGCTGGGTCATCGAGGACAAGCTCAACAAGACCATCGCCGACCTGATGGGCATCAGCATCAAGACCGTGGAACTGCACCGCAAGCGGGTGATGGAGAAGCTGGGCGCCAGCTCGGCCACGCACCTGATGAAGATGGTGGTGAGCGAGCGGGTGGCATGAGCCTTTGTTTCCAAGCCCCCCTGCCCACCGGCAGCCTGCGGCTGGCCCTGCCCGCCGCTGCCGCCGATGCGGTCGCGGCCGCGCTGGCGCTGGCCGCGCACGAAAGCCTGTTGGCCGCGCTGGAGCAGGCGCTGCAGCAGCCGCTGGACCCGCGGCCGGTGCCCCACTTCGGCGCCGAGCCGCCGACCGACCCCACGCTGTGGGCCGACGCCGGCGAGGGCGTGCGCGTCGGCCTGCCCTGGTCGGCGCTGGTGGCGCTGAACGCCGCGCCGCGCTGGCCGCTGCGCTGGCCATCGCTGTCGTTCGAGGTGGAACTGGCGGCCTTCACGCAGCGCCCGCTGCCCGGCGAAGAGTCGGCGGAGCCAGCGGCGCCGGGCGGCGGCGTGCTGCTGCTGCCGCCCGCGTTCCAGGCCCCGTGGCGCGTGCTGCTGCTCGACGCCGAGCACGGCCTGGCCATGGACGCCGAATGGCGCGGCCCCGGCAGCGACATCGTCTGCCACGCCGCCCCCGAGCCCGCCACCGCCGCGCGGCCGCCGTGGCGCGTGGTGCTGGCCGAGCGTTTCGAGCGGCCGCTGGCGCAGTGGCTGGGCTGGGAGGCGGCGCCGCCGCTCAGCGCCGGCGTGGCGGCGGTGCTGCTGGGGCCTGCAGAGCGGGCCGCGAGGGCCTTCGCGCCTTCCGCCGCCGCGGTCGTGGCCGCCGAGTCGTCCGCACCCTTTTACGCGTTATCGACCGAGGACGTGGAACCCGCCGCCAAGGGTTCGCCCTTCGCCCACCTGCTCACCGCTGACGAGCCGGCACCGCCGACGCCCCAGCCGCCCGCCGCGCCGTTGCGCCTCGCCGGCCGCATTGCCCCCGCCCTCGACGGTGCCGCGCTGTGGATCTGACGACCTTCTCACCCGCCTCGGCGCTGGTGACGGTCATCGTCATCGCGCTGGCCCCTTTCGCCGCGGTGATGGTGACCTCGTTCACCAAGATCATCGTCGTGCTGAGCCTGCTGCGCAGCAGCCTCGGCCTGCAGCAGGCACCGCCGAACGTGGTGCTGAACGGCATCGCCATGGTGCTGTCGATCTACGTCATGTTCCCGGTCGGCCAGCGCATGGCCGAGCAGGTGGGCCCGCTGGCCAGCCTGGGCGGCAGCACCGCGTCGCTGCTGGGCGCGATGGACAAGGCCAAGGAGCCGCTGCGTGAATTCATGCTCAAGCACTCGGCGCAGCGCGAGCGCGGCTTCTTCCTGCGCACCGCGCAGAAGTCGCTGGCCGCCGACAAGGCGCAGCAGCTGACCGAGCGCGACTTCATCGTCGTGCTGCCGGCCTTCGTGGTCGGCGAGCTGTCCACCGCCTTCCAGATCGGCTTCCTGATCTTCCTGCCCTTCCTCGTCATCGACCTCGTGATCTCCAACATCCTGATGGCGATGGGCATGCAGATGCTCACGCCCACCACCGTGTCGCTGCCGTTCAAGCTGCTGCTGTTCGTGCTGGTGGACGGCTGGGTCAAGGTGTCGCACGGGCTGGTGCTGAGCTATCTCTGAAAAGGAGCGACAACCCGATGCAGACCGAGGCCCTTCAGCTGACCTACCAGGCGCTGTGGCTGGTGCTGGTCCTCTCGGCGCCGCCGGTGCTGCTGGCCGCGCTGGTGGGCCTGTTCATCGCCTTCGTGCAGGCCGCCACGCAGATCCAGGAGCAGACCTTCCAGTACGCCGCCAAGTTCTTCATCATCGTGCTGACGATCTTCCTCACCGCCTCGCTGCTGGGCGGCACGCTGATGACCTTCGCCGACCGCATCCTCACCGAATTCCCCGGTCTCGTCCGGCGTTAGCACCTCCACCACCGCACGGCACGCCGACCGCATGGACCTCTTCGCCGCCTACGGCAACCTGGGCGACCTCGCGCTGCTGGCGGGCCTGTCGGCGCTGCGCGTGGCGGTGGCCTTCCTGCTGCTGCCGGTCTTCGCGCCCGACACCATCCCGGCCACCGTGCGCAGCGCCATCTTCCTGGCGCTGGGCGTGCTGTCGCTGGCGCTGCAGCCGACCGTGCCGGTGGAGGCCTTCAGCGCCGGGCGCTGGCTGCTGCTGTTCGGCCGCGAGGTGGTGATCGGCCTCGGGCTGGGCTTCACCCTGGCCGCGCTGCTGTGGGCCTTCGAGGCCGCGGGCTCGATCATCGACACCAAGGTGGCCGTGGCCAACGGCCACATCGCCGACCCCATGGCGGGCGAATCGCTGACCCCCACCGCCACCCTGCTCGGCCGCATCGCCGGCTACCTCTTCATGGCGGGCGGCGGCTTCATGCTGTACGTGGGCGTGCTGGTCGAAAGCTTTCGGCTGTGGCCGCTGGCGGCGCCCGGTTTCGCGCCCCGCCTCGCCGGCGTGGTGGTGTTCGAGCGGGCCCTGGGCGACCTGATGCTGCTGGCGCTGCTGCTCGCCGCGCCGCTGCTGGTCGTGATGTACGCCATCGACCTGGCGCTGGGCCTGGTCAACCGCTTCGCGCCGCAGCTCAACCTGGTGCCGCTGTCGATGTCGCTGAAGCAGCTGGCCGCGCTGGCCGTGTGGGCGGTCGTGTTGGGCAACCTGGTGCAGGCCTTCGGCAACGAACTGGCCCGCCGGCTGGCGAATGCGCTGCCGCTGCTGCAGCGCGCGTTCTGATGGGCACGGCCTTCTCGCCAGCGCCCGAACGGGTGTGCGCGGCGGCGCCTGCCGTGTCCGCCCGAAGGCACGGCGCCGCGGCGCGCCCGAAGGCTGGGGTGCACCCCAGCTTCCGCCGGCCCGCGGCGCGGGCTTAAGCTGGCCGCCACCATGAACACCTCGTTCGGCTCCCTCCCACCCAGCGGCTTCGGCGACCTCGCG
>CBIHPZ010000438.1:0-4202 GCA_966211865.1 uncultured Aquabacterium sp. | reverse complement strand
TGGTTCTGCGGCAGCACGATCACGCGCAGGCCGGGGTCGCCGGCGGTGGCGGCGATCAGCGCCTGGTCGGACCCGTCGGTGCTGCCATCGACCACGACCCACACCGGGTTCCACTGCGCACGGGCGGCGCGCACCGTGTCGATCAGCAGGCGGCCGGTGTTGTAGCTGGGGATGAGGACCAGGTGCGTGGTGTGGGGCACCTGCGGGGGAAGGCGCGCGCTCAGTTGGAATCTCCGCCCGCAACGGGCTTGCGCGTCTTCACGCCGGCGGCGAAGTACTGCTCCAGTTCCTTCAGCAGCGCGTCGGCGTCCTTGGCCGGCGCAAACCGCTGGCCCATGCGCACGGTGAACACGATGGGCAGCGGCGGCAGCTTCCACAGCGGCCAGCCCTTGGAAAGGTAGGGCGACTCGGTGTCGATGAAGACGGTCTGGATCGGCGCCTTGGCCAGCTTGGCGATCAAGGTGACGCCGGGCATGAAGGGGTTCAGCGGCTCCTGCGTGGTGCGCGTGCCTTCGGGGAACATCACCAGCTGGCCGCCTTGCTTCAGCGCGTCCACCGCCTGCCGCACCATCGCCAGCGGCGATTCATTGCTGACATAACGCGCCAGGCGAGCGCCCGCGCCCAGGAAGACGTTGCACAGCAGGGCGGCCTTCATGATGCAGGTGGCGCGCGGCAGGCGCGCCACCAGCATCAATGCGTCGAGCATGCTGGGGTGGTTGGCGACGATGATGAGGCCGGGTTCGTCGCGCAGCGCGTCCAGCACCCCGGCCTCCAGCCGCAGCATGCCGGTGGCCGAGGCAATGGCCCAGAACATGCGGTAGCCGTAGGCAATGCCGGCACGGCCCACGGCCTGGCCGCGGCGGCGCGGCAGCACCGGGTGCAGCAGCATGGCCACCAGGTTCCAGCTCAGCGAGATCAGGCCCAGCAGCAGCAGCAGCGCGTAGAGCATCAGCGTCATCGGCAGCGCCAGCAGGCGGCCGGCCACGTCGCGCGGCGGGGGTGGGGCCGACAGGGACGAGCGCATCGGCTTCATTCCTCGTCCACGCTCACCGTGCGTGAGGACTGCGCGAAGACCCAGGACACCGCGACGCCGGCCGACCAGTGGTGGCGCTGGCGCACCAGCGGGCTGTCTTCGAAAGCGGCGCCGGACAGGCTGTCGGCCTTCACGAAGAAGCCCAGCCAGCGGTTGCCGTCGCGCCGCGACAGCCCGGCCAGCGCGTTGAAGCCGGCGTAGCCGCCGGAGGACCGGTAGGCCGGGCGCGTGGCATTGGCGTAGGCCGGCGCCACGTCGTAGAAGTAGGCGTTCAGACGGCGGTCGGTGAACAGCGGGCCGGCCTGCAGGCCCACGTTCCAGCCGCTGCTGGTGCGCAGGTCCAGGTTGACGTTGGGGGTGGCGATCCAGCCGGCCAGGCGGGACTTCGATTCGACAGAGAACGCGGCGCGCACCGGCAGCCGCAGGTCCAGCTTCCAGCCGCCGCCGGCCTGGCGGCCGCGGGCGATCGTCCAGTTCAGGTTCGGGCCGATCTCGACGGTGGGCTTCAGGTCCGGCATGCCCTCGCGGGCGCGGTTGTCCTTGCTGCGCGTGGGCGCGCTGGCCGATGCGCTGACGTCGACGTCGACGGTCTGCGCGTCCAGCAGCACGGCGCGTGCGCCGTCGCGGTCGGCCTTGAAGATCTCGCCGCGGTAGACGATGTAGGGCACCGGCAGCAGCCAGGTGGTGGACTGGTCGGACCCGCGGTAGTGCGGCAGGTGCAGCACGCCGGCACCTGCGCCGAGTTCCCACAGCGGGCGGTCGACGGCGCCCTGGGCCACCAGGGGCAGGGTGCACGCGGCCACGGTCGCCGCGATGGCAGCCAGGCGGGCGGAAGGGCGGTTGCGGCGCATCGTCGTCGTCATGCCGTCACGGCCCCGCTGGCCTGCCCGTGGGCCTCGATCTCGACCAGCAGGTCGTGGCGGCAGATGTCCGCATGCACCAGCACGAGGTTGGCCAGCGCCGGCGCGTCGGCGCCCAGCTGCTGCGTCAGCTGGGCCAGCACGGCTTCGGCGTGCTCGCGGTGCCGCACGTAGGCCGTGAGCACCATGTCGCGCAGCGCGAAGCGGGCGCTGGCGTGGCGGTGGGCCTCGTCGATCACGGCCTGGAGGTTGGTCAGCGTCTCGCGCACCTGGGCGTCCAGGTCGCCCACGTGCATCGAGAGGTGGCCGACGATGCTGGCGGTGCCGGAGATCAGCAGCATCAGCTGGCCGGCACCGGCATCGGCCAGGGCGGCGCGCGAAAAGCTGGGGCTGCGCGGGCCGTAGGCCGTGGGGTAGTGGTAGGCCGAGACCTGGCGCGGGTTCTCGATCGGCCGCGCGGGATGGCGTGAGGCCAGCACGCGAACGCACACCGGCCCTTGATGCGTGCCCAGCGCGCAGGCGGCCGGCGATCCTTCGAAGGCGGCCTGGCCGGCGGCCAGGAAGGCCTGCTGGCGGCCGGCGTTGAAGTGGCGGTAGCGCTCCAGCCCGTCTTCGTCCGCGTTGATGCGCGGCACGTAGTTCCACAGGCGCACCGGGTGGATGAAGCCGGTGTGGCGCATGGCGGCGAAGAGGTCGGTGTAGGCGCGCTGCATCTGCGCAGCCAGTTCGCCGGGCGCGGCATCCACCTGCAACGAACCGTAGAGCCAGTCGGTGTTGTGACGCCAGCGCAACAGTCCGGTGCTGCCTTCGTGCTTTATTCCCGCGCTCACCCACGTGTCTGCGCAAGCCGGCGTGCCCGCCAAAGCGGCGAGAACGGGGTCTGCGGCGCCCACGTCGCCCATGGCGAGGGTTCCCAGCTGGTCGGGCAGCGGCGGCAGTGCGGCGGGCCGGCGGACCATCACCAGCGGGGCGCGCGCATCGGCGTGCGCGCTGGGCGCAGCTTCGGGCCGGCCAAGCACCTTCATGTTCATCGGGTTCTCTGATCGTGTGAGGCGGCCTGGGTGAGCCGCCCAGCCCGGGCCGGTGCAGCCCGCCGCCGATCGCCCGAATTATGCCAATCCGACCCCCGCCGCCAGCCGCCTGCAGCATGGGGAAAGTCACCCACTTGCGGGGCCGAAAAAGCGTTATGTCGCTGTGGCACACTCGCGCGCTTTGTCTTTTTGGCCCTCTGAAGGACCCCCTGTCTTGGACAAGATTCTTTTGCTGATCGCGGCCGAGCTGAAGGTCGCTCCGCGCCAGGTCCAGGCCGCGGTCGAGCTGCTCGATGGCGGCGCCACCGTCCCCTTCATCGCCCGCTACCGCAAGGAGGCCACCGACGGCCTCGACGACATCCAGCTGCGTGAACTGGAAGCCCGCCTGGGCTACCTGCGCGAACTGGAAGAACGCCGTGCCGCGGTGCTCAAGAGCATCGAAGAACAAGGCAAGCTGACGCCCGAGCTGCGCGCTGCGATCGAGGCGGTGCCGACCAAGCAGGAACTGGAAGACCTGTACCTGCCGTACAAGCCCAAGCGCCGCACCAAGGGCATGATCGCCCGCGAAGCCGGCATCGAGCCGCTGGCCGACAAGCTCTTCGCCGACCCGTCGCTTGATCCCCACGCGGAAGCCGCCGCCTTCATCGCAGCGTGGACTGCCAGCCCCGGAGGCCCGGCCACGCTGGCCGAGGCGGGCTTCGCGGATGCATTCGCCGTGCTCGACGGCGTGCGCGACCTGCTGAGCGAGCGCTGGGCCGAGGATGCCGTGCTGGTCGGCAAGCTGCGCGAGTGGCTGTGGGCCGAGGGCCGCTTCACCTCCAAGCTGGTCGAGGGCAAGGACCCCAACCACCCCGACGTCGCCAAGTTCCGCGACTACCACGACTACGACGAGCCGATCGCCACCGTGCCCTCGCACCGGGCGCTGGCCGTGTTCCGCGGCCGCACACAGGAATTCCTGGAAGCCAAGCTGCTGCTCGACGAAGAGGTGGTGCCGGGCCAGCCGACCCTGGCCGAAGGCCGGATCGCCGTGCACCTGGGCTGGCGCCATGCCAAGCGCCCGGCCGACGAGCTGATTCGCAAGACCATCGCCTGGACCTGGAAGGTCAAGCTCTCGCTGAGCCTGGAACGCGACCTCTTCACCCGCCTGCGCGAAGCGGCCGAGGCAACGGCCATCAAGGTCTTCGCCGAGAACCTGCGCGACCTGCTGTTGGCCGCGCCCGCCGGCAAGCGCGTGGTGATGGGGCTGGACCCCGGCATCCGCACCGGCGTGAAGGTGGC
>CBIHPZ010000437.1:0-4223 GCA_966211865.1 uncultured Aquabacterium sp. | reverse complement strand
CGCCAACCCGCTCGAACCACCACGCCCGCCGGCATCGGAAGCGCCCGGCCGCGCCCCCGCCTGGGCCGGCCCACGCACCGGCCCCGCGGCGGCCCCCGGCAAGACCATCGTGGTGCTGGCCGAAGACCTGCGCAACGGCGGCGTGCTGGGCGTGGCGCAGGGCATCCGCGAGGCTGCCGCCGAGATCGGCTGGAAGGTGCGCATCGTCGACGCCGGCGGCACGGCCGCCGGCCGCCGCAAGGCGCTGGCCGACGCGCTGGCCTCGCGCCCGGACGGCCTGGCCATCTGCGGCTCCGATGCGCATGAGCTGGAACCCGCGCTGCGCGCAGCGGCAGACCGGCTGCCGCCGGTGGTGGGCTGGCACGCCGGTCCAGCCCCCGGCGCCATCGCGGGCACGTCGGTGGCGATGAACGTCACCACCGACCCCCTTGCCGTCGCGCGCACCACCGCCATGGCCGCCGTGGCCCAGTCCGGCGGGCGGGCCGGCGTGGTGGTCTTCACCGACTCCCGCTTCGCCATCGCCACCGCCAAGGCGCAGGCCATGGCCGAGGTCATCCGCCAGTGCGGCGGCTGCACCCTGCTGGAGGTGCGCGACGTCGCCATCTCGGACAGCGCCGCGCGCATGCCGGCCGTGACGCGCGAACTGCTGGCCGCGCACGGTGCGCGCTGGACCCACGCGCTGGCCATCAACGACATCTACTTCGACTACGCGGTGCCCGTGTTCATTGCCTCGGGCGTGGCCAACGGCGCGATCAGCCTGCTGTCGGCGGGCGATGGCAGCGCGGCCGCCTTCATGCGCATCCGCGCCGGCACCTTCCAGACCGGCACGGTGGCCGAGCCCTTGAACATGCAAGGCTGGCAGGTGGTGGACGAGCTGAACCGGCTGATGGCCGGCCAGCCGGTGAGTGGCCTGGTGGCCCCGGTGCACCTGGTCTCCGCGAACGACATCGCCACCGACAGCCGTTCCCGGCTGGTGTACGACCCGGACAACGGCTACCGCGACGTCTACCGGCGCATCTGGAAGCCGCGCTGAGCGGCGCCACACGATGCGACGCCTTCTCGCCACCCCACTGCAGCGCTTCATGCCCCATTCGCTGCGCGGGCAGTTCGCCGCCGCCCTGCTCACGATGGCGCTGCTCATCGTCGCCGGTGGCGCCACCGCCGTGTTCGCGCTGCACAGCGCCAGCAGCGCGGCGCGCCAGTTCTCGCAGGACCGGCTGGCACTGGTGCAGGCCGCGCAGGACCTGCAGCAGCGCACGCAGCACATCGAGCTGCTGGCCGACCGCATGATCGCCAGCGACAGCAGCGACGCGGCGCGCCGCGCCTACACGCAGATCCTGGCCGAACTGGAAGCGCTGGACCAGCTGACCGCGCGCCTGGCGGTGGGCGATGCCGTGTCGGTGCTGGACCTGCACCAGTCCAGCCAGCTGTTCCGCAACTCCGCCCACGTGCTGGCGCAGCTGCGCGAGGCCGCGTCGCAGCCCGGCGCCCAGACCGCGCCGCCGGCCCCGCTGGAGGCCTACCGCGAGGAACTGCAGGCCCACGCGCGGGCGATGGCGCTGTCCGCGCGCGACCACTCCGACCAATTGACGCGCGACTACCAGGCCGCGGTGCTGCGCATCGTCGAGGCCTCGCACGTCAGCGCCTACTGGGTGGTCGGCTGGCTGGCCTTCAGCCTGCTGGCCGCGTGGCTGATCGCCCGCGTGTTCCTCGGCCGCCACGTCATCGCGCGCCTGCAGCAGGTCAGCCGCAGCCTGCGCGAAGCCGGCGAAACCAACGGGCGCGGCGATGCACCACCGCGGGTTCCGGTGGGCGGCGACGACGAGATCGGTGCCATGGCGCGCGCGGTGGAGCAGTTCCTCGGCGACCGCCGCCAGCTGGCCATGACGCGCACCCGGCTCGAGGAGGAACAGCAGCGCCTGGCCGCCATCATCGACAACACGGCCGACAGCATCGTCGTGCTGCAGGGCGGCCGCGTGCGGCAGCTGAACCGGGCGGCGGAACGCATGTTCGGCTTGCCCGGCGCGCAGGCGGCCGGCCAGCCGGGTGAGCTGCTGATGCCGGGCTTCAACGCGCAGGCCGGCAACATGCCCGGCCTCACGCGCGAAGCGGTGGCGCGCAGCCGCACGGGCGAGGCGATTCCCGTCGAGGTCTCGTGCAGTGCCGTGGCCTCCGGCGAAGGCGAGCTGGTGGTGCTGGTGATCCGCGACGCCACGCTGCGCAAGGAGGCCGAGCAGCACCTGCTGGCCGCGCGCGATGCGGCCGAGGCGGCGCGGGCGGCGCAGGCGGCCTTCCTCGCCAACATGAGCCACGAGCTGCGCACGCCGCTCAATGCCGTGCTGGGCTACGCGCAGCTGCTGTTGCTGGAGCCCGAGCTGGAGCAGCGGCAGCGCCGCAGCATCGACATCATCCGCACCAGCGGCGAGCACCTGCTGGCCCTGATCAACGACCTGCTGGACCTGGCCAAGCACGACGCCGGCAAGCTCGAGCTCTACCAGACCGAGGTCCAGCTGGCGGAATGCCTGCGCGTCACCTGCGACATCATCCGCGTGAAGGCCGAGGAGGCGCGGCTGGCCTTCGTCGTGGACGTTGCGCCCGACGTGCCGCACACCGTCATCGCCGATGAAACGCGGCTGCGCCAGGTGCTGCTGAACCTGCTCAGCAATGCGGTGAAGTTCACCGAGCAGGGGGAGGTCGGGCTGCGCGTGCGCGTGCTGCAGGCCGGCCCGCAGCGCGCGACGCTGCGCTTCGACGTGCACGACACCGGCCCCGGCCTGGCCGAAGACCAGCTGGAAAAGATCTTTCGCCCGTTCGAGCAGGTGGGCGACGCACGCCGCCGGACCGTCGGCTCGGGCCTGGGCCTGGCCATCAGCCGGCAACTGGTGCGGCTGATGGGCGGGGAGATCCGCGTCAGCAGCAAGCCCGGCTGCGGCGCCGCGTTCAGCTTCGACCTCGAGCTGCAGCTCGCGCGCCCCGTGCCGGCCGGCCTGCCCGCGCCCCGGCGCATCAGCGGCTACCAGGGGCCGCGCAAGCGCATCCTGATCGTCGACGACATGCCTGCGAACCGCCTGGTGCTGTGGGACATGCTGCGCCCGCTGGGCTTCGAGATCGAGGAAGCCGCCGACGGCCAGCAGGCCCTGGAGCACGCGCGTGCCTGGCGCCCGGACCTGGTGCTGATGGACCTCGAGATGCCGGTGATGGACGGCATGCAGGCCATGCGGCTGATGCGCGCCAGCGCATCGCTGCGCGGCGTGCGCATCATCGCCGTCTCGGCCACCGTGAACGCGGACGCGGTGCGCATCGGCCCGGGGCTGGAGGCCGATGCCTTCCTCGCCAAGCCGCTGGACCGCGATCGCCTGCTGCGCGAGATCTCCGTCCAGCTGGGGCTGGTGTGGACCACCGCGGAGAACACGGTGGTGCAGCCTTCGTAGCGCGGGCCGGCTGGCAGACTGCGGCGCCTTCCAGCCTAGCGCTCAACCGGAGCGGCCACGTCCACCGCCGCGCCGTTCCTGGCCTCCTCCTGCGGCGCGATGTGCGCCAGCGCGCGTTCGACGTACACCTCCTTCTCGCCCACCGGCGCGAAGTAGTGCAGCACCTCGCGCGCGGCCTCCAGGCCCTTGAGCTTGGCCACCAACCAGGCCGACAGGTACTGCGCCGACAGGCAGCCACCCGCGGTGGCCACGCGGCCGCGCGCGACGAAAGGCCGGTTCACCACGTCCACGCCGGCCGCCTGCACCCAGGGCTTGCTGGTGAGGTCGGTGCAGGCGGGCAGGCGGTTCAGCAGCCCCAGCTTCGCGAGCAGGAAGGTGCCGGAGCACTGCGCCGCGATCCATTGCCGCGACGGGTCCAGGCGCAGCTGGCCCATCAGCGCCGCATCGGCGGCCACCTCGCGCGTCTTCATGCCGCTGCCGATCACCACCGCGTCCGCGGCGTTGGCCGCGGCCAGGTCCACGTGGGCGTCGATGCTCAGCCCGTTCATCGACGTGACCCGCGGCGTGGGGCTGGCGATGCTGACGCGCCAGTCCGGCTCGCCGCGCAGCGCCAGGCGGCCGAGCATGCCGTAGGCGATCAGTGAATCCAGCTCGTTGAAGCCGTCGAAGGTGAGGATGGCGATGTGCATGCGTCGTTCCCTGAAGTGGGCATCCAGCCTAAGCCAGCATTCCAGTACGATCAAACGATTGTTCTAGATACAAGGCCTGGCCGGCTGGGTTGGCGCGAAGGCG
>CBIHPZ010000436.1:0-4231 GCA_966211865.1 uncultured Aquabacterium sp. | reverse complement strand
CGCGGGCGGCCCGTCTTCACCCGCGTGTGCAGCAGCACCGGCAGGCGCGGCAGCGGCGGCAGGCCCAGGCGCTGTCCCACGTCCAGCGCGCCGAAGGGCAGCATGCGCGGTGCCAGCGCGGCCACGCCCAGGCCGGCCATCACCGCCGCGGCCACGGCGGTGACGCCGCCGCCGACGAAGATCTCGGTCCAGGGCACGCCGGCCTCGTCCAGCAGGCGTGAAGAGAGCACGCGCACGCCGCAGGGTTCGGCCAGCGTGGCCACCGGCAGCGGTTCGTCCGGGCGGTGCTGCCAGCCGGGCGCGGCGAACCAGCCGTATGGCTCGTCGATGAGCAATTCGCCGTCCTTGCGGCGGGAATACTCGCGCACGATCACCGTGTCCAGCTCGCGCCGGTCGAAGCTTTGCAGCAGGTCGCCCGAGGAGCCGATGCGGATCTCGACCAGCAGCTGCGGGTCCTGCGCGTTCATGCGCGCAATGAGCGCCGGCAGCTCGGGCCCGGCCACGTGGTCGCTGATGCCGATGGTCAGCCGCTGCCGCGCGCCGGCCGCGAAAACCGCCAGCGCGCGTTCATGCGCCTGCAGCAGCTCGCGCGCGTGGTCCAGGAAGGCGGCGCCGGGCACCGACAGCTGCACGTGGCGCGGCGTGCGTTCCACCAGCCGGCAGCCCAGGCGGTCTTCCAGGCGCTTCAACTTCAGGCTGACGGCGGCCTGCGTGGTCTGCATGGCCTCGGCCGCGCGGGTGAAGCTGCCCAGGTCGGTGATGTGGACGAAGGCCTGGACGGCATCCAGGTCGAGCGGCGGGCCGGTCATTGCCAGACCTTATCACTGAAATCCATATCGATGCGTTGCTGAAATGATGGGCCGGCCCTACCGTTGCGCCATCACCAGACCGCACAAGGAATGCACGATGCCGCTCACCCACATCTCCCTGCGCGCCGGCAAGCCCGAGGCCTACCGGCAGGCCATCTTCGACGGCGTGTACCGCGCGCTGCGCGAGACCTTCAACGTGCCCGAGGACAACGGCTTCATGGCCATCACCGAGCACGAGGCCGCCAACTTCCGCTATGGCGCGCACTACATGGGCATTGCGCGCAGCGACGACCTGGTGTTCATCCAGATCACCGCCAACAACACCCGCGGCGTGGAGCAGAAGAAGGCGCTGTTCAGGCGCATTGCCGAGCAGCTGGCCCACAGCCCCGGCCTGCGTCCGGAGGACGTGTTCGTGAGCCTGGTGGAGGTGGAGAAGGAGAACTGGTCGCTGGGCAATGGGTTGGCGCAATACGCCTGAAGTGAGCGGCCTCGCGGCGATGCCCTAGGCCCCGGCCAGCCGTCCCAGCCATTCATGCAGCGCGGTGACCGTGACCTGCAGGCCCTCGGCCGAAGGCAGGTAGTCGGACAGCTCGTTGCCGTCGCCCGGGCGCATCGCGCCCAGCGGCGCCGGGGTGAGCGTCAGCGCGACGTGCTGCCGCGCGGCCGCGCGGGTGAAGGCGGCCAGGGCGCGGGCCTGGTGGTAGTCGTGCGTCACCAGCACGATGTGCTGCACGCCGGCGGCGTTCAGCAGCGGCAAGGTGAAGGCGGCGTTTTCGCTGGTGTCGCGCGAGCGTGATTCGGTCCAGCGCAGGGGCTGGTGGAAGTCGCGCTCCGCCACGCGGGCCGCCACGGCGGCTTCCGACTCGCCCGCCGGGTTGCCGTGGCCCACGCCGCCGCTGTAGGCCACCGGCAGGCCGGTCTGCCGCGCCAGCCACAGGCCGTAGCGCAGGCGTTCCAGCGTGCGCAGCGAGAGGTCGGGCGCGCCGTAGTCGAGCGAGCGCAGCCGGCGCCCGGCGCCCAGCACCACGATGGCGGTGTGCGGCGCGCCGCGCAGCGCGGCCACGGCGGCGGCGTCCAGCACCGGGGGCGGCTGGGTCAGCCGCCGTTGCAGCAGCTCGCCCGCGGCCGGGGTGGCCAGCGCCCACAGGCCCAGCGTGCCCGCCAGCGCCAGCGTGGCACCCCAGCGGCCACCGCGGCCCGCTCGGCCCTGGCGGCGGTCGCGCCACAGCAGCAGAACGCCCAGCAGGATCAGCAGCAGCAGGGGCACCGGCGGCATCACCAGCATCGAGAGATAAGGCTTCCAGGACTCGATGCCCAGCCGCACCAGTTGATCGTTCATTGCGGCAGCGCGCCTTTTCGTGTGGCCCGGGCCCGTGCCCGGCTTGGTGCCTGGGCGGGTGCCGTGGCTTGTGTCTCCGGCGGCCCCCGCGGCCCGGCGCGCATGATGCCGCAGCGCTGGCCGCCTGCCACGCTTTGCGGGGCGGGTACGCGGGTTGCCCGGCCGAGGCATTGCCGTTCAGGAGACCGTCATGCCGCAAGGAAGCTGGAGCGACAAGCGCGAACGCCAGTACAAGCACATCAAGGACAGTGCCAAGTCCCAGGGCCGCAGCGAGAAGACGGCGGAACGCATCGCCGCCGCCACCGTCAACAAGGACCGCGCGCGGGCCGGTGAATCGAAGACCGCCAGCAAGAGCTCGCTGCGTGGCCCGTCGCCCGAACGGCGCGGCGGCCTGCATTCGCATTCGGGCGCCCAGGGCCGCACGCGCGACGAGCTGTACCGCGAGGCGGCGCAGCGCGGCGTGAAGGGCCGGTCGAAGATGAACAAGGCCCAGCTGGAAAAGGCCGTCGGGCGCTGAAGTGCGTGGTCGCCGTGGCCGCCAACGCGGCCGCGGTGGCGGGGAAGTGATCCACGCGGCGGCGTCCCGCCGCGCGTTCGGCCGGCAAAGTGGCCCTGCAAAGTGGCCCTGCAAAGTGGCGGACTTCTAGAATCCGCGCAGAACCACTTCAAGCGGGCCGGGCATGGGCGCCTCCACCTTGTCGGACTGGCTGCTGCAGCGCCTGGACCGCGACGCCGCGCAGCCGGCCTACCGCCAGCTGCATGCGCTGCTGCTGCAGGCGGTGCTGCAGGGCCACCTGGCGGCGGGCAGCAAGCTGCCGTCCAGCCGGCTGCTGGCGCAGGAGCTGGGGCTGGCGCGCAACACCGTCATCGAGGTCTACGAGCACCTGGCCGCGCAGGGCTGCCTGCTAACGCGCCATGGCAGCGGCACCTACGTGGCCGACCTGTCGGCCGACCGCATGCTGGACCTGCCTGCCGCCACCGGCGCCAGGGCGGCGCCGCGGCCGGCCAGCGCGGGGCCGGCGTCGCTGTCGCGCCGCGGGCGCACGCTGCTGGCCGGGGCGGGCGTCTCGGCGCGGCAGTGGGGCGCCTTCATGCCCGGCGTGCCGGACGTGGAGGAGTTTCCTGCACGCCTGTGGAGCCGCCTGCAGGCGCGCCACTGGCGCCGCGTGCCCGCCGCGCGCCTGAGCTACGCGCCCGCCGGCGGCCTGCCCGCGTTGCGCCAGGCGCTGGCCGAGCACCTGCGCAGCACGCGCTCGGTGCAGTGCGAGGCCGAGCAGGTCATCGTCACCAGCGGCAGCCACCAGGCGGTGGACCTGGCGGCGCGCCTGCTGGCCGACGCCGGCGACCACGCCTGGCTGGAAGACCCCTGCTACTGGGGCCTGCGCAGCACGCTGCAGACCCTGGGCCTGCAGCTGCATGCGGTGCCGGTGGACGCCGAAGGCCTGCGCTGGTTCGGCAGCCGGCGCCAGCGGCCGGTGCCGCGGCTGGTGATCGCCACGCCCTCGCACCAGTACCCGCTGGGCATGGTGATGAGCGCGGCGCGCCGCCAGGCGCTGCTGGAGTTCTGCCGCCGCCACGGCAGCTGGATCATCGAGGACGACTACGACAGCGAGTTCCGCTATGGCACGCGGCCCATCGCGTCGCTGCAGGGGCTGGACGCGGCCGAGCGGGTGGTCTACGTCGGCAGCTTCAGCAAGACCCTGTTTCCCGGCCTGCGCGTGGGCTACCTGGTGGCGCCGCGCGGGCTGGCGCCGGCCTTTGCGCAGGCGTCCGCCGAGCTGTACCGCGAGGGCCAGCTGCAGCAGCAGGCGGTGCTGGCCGACTTCATCGCCGAAGGCCACCTGGGCGCGCACATCCGCCGCATGCGCAAGCTGTACGCCGCGCGCCGCCAGTGCCTGCTGGAAGCCATCCATGCCCGCTTCGGCGAGGCCCTGCCCGTCTCCGGCGACAACGCTGGCCTGCACCTGGTGCTGCACCTGCCGGGAACTTGCGACGACGTGGCGCTGACCGACGCCGCCCTGGCCGCCGGCATCGCCGTGCGGCCGCTGAGCCGCTACCACGCCGACCCGCAGCGTGCGCCGCG
>CBIHPZ010000435.1:0-4235 GCA_966211865.1 uncultured Aquabacterium sp. | reverse complement strand
TCGGCGAGGCGGTCGGCGCGTTGAGCGTCCTCGTGCGGACAGTTCTCGGCCGCCACCACGAAAACCGTTCGCGGCCGTTGTCCCTCCACGGGGGGCAGCGACACGAACTCGCCGGACGCGGCCACAGACGGGCTTGAAGAACCGCGGGAGCCCGCGTGATGGTGCTTCCAATAGTTGTACCCACCCGCGGCGACGCAAACCAGGATCAGCGCTCGAACGATGTTCATGTCTTCGGGTCCCGCGGCGAACGGTCGCCTGGAAGGAGCCCAAAGTCTACGCAGCGGCTCGGCGTTCTTGCGCGAAGGATGTCACTGCCGCTCGCCGCTCGTCCCTCGCCGCTTAGCGTTCGCCACTTGCCCACCTGCCCAGGTGCCGCGGGCGTCGGCGATGTCGAAGGTCGTCACCTCCACCGCCCCTCTCCGCCCGCTCGCCGTACCAGGCCAGCCGGGCGTCCGCACGGCCCCAGGCGCACGCCATCAGGCCGGAACCCGCAACACGAAGTGGTAGACCAAGCCCGCCACGATCGCCGCGGCCACCAGCAGCCAGGTGATGCGCCCGCTGCTGCGCGGCACCTCCCCCGGCGACAGCCCGTTGCGCGGCGCCAGGCTGTCGGCCGTCGGCACGATCAGTTGCTCATGCCGCTCCACCAGGTCCTTGGCTTCCCTGAGCCCGAGGCCGTTGTGCTCGCGCACCAGGCGAATCGCTTCGATCTTGTGGCCGCGGCGCAGCGCATCAGCCGCCGCCGGTGGGAAGCCGCCCGGCGCCGCCGGCGGGTGGGCCTTGGCCGTGCGGGCGGCGGCCTGCCGGCCCGCGCCCTTCCCCGCATTGATCCGCCGCGCCTCGGCCTCCAGCACCGCCTTGGCTTCCTTGAGGTTCGACACGCCGGCCCGGCGCAGCAGCTTGATGGCGTCGAACAGGTTGCCGCGCTGCAGTGCATCGCGCACTTCATCGGGCAACTCATGGGGCGAGTGGACGGGCGGCTTGTTCATGGCGCTCCAATCGACGGGCCGCGGGGCAGGCCGTGGCTGCACATCCTCGCAC
Organism: uncultured Aquabacterium sp.; assembly: GCA_966211865.1. Lineage (GTDB taxonomy): Bacteria > Pseudomonadota > Gammaproteobacteria > Burkholderiales > Burkholderiaceae_C > Pseudaquabacterium. The sequence continues at coordinate 3,194 of CBIHPZ010000435.1, read as the reverse complement.
GTCCTCGCACGTGCTCGCACGTCAACGTCACGCCGCCGAAACCAGGCGACCTGCCAGGCCCGCCAAAAAAAAGAGGGCGCCGCCAGGCCCCCTCCTTGAGCCGGCGAACCGGCTTACTTCACGTAGGCACCCGCCAGGATGATCAGGCCACCCTGCTTCTTGACGTACGAGGTCTTGGCCTGCACCTCGCCATTGGTGGGGTTCTTGAACTTGTAGTTCACCCAGCCAGAGCCTTGCTTTTCAGCCACTTCGACGATTTCCTTGCGGTAGAGCTTGCCGTCGGCATCGGGCTCGGCCACCTGGTTCTTGCCGACCAGCGCCGGCGCGACCGGATGGGCCAGCACGGTGCCGGTCTTGTCGAAGACCACCACGTACAGGTCGCCCTGGTTGAAGGGACCGTCCTTCTTGTTGACCTCGGCGACCAGCTTGTCCTCGCCGTTCTTCGCGGCAAAGGCCGCGGCGGTTTGCACCATGTTTTCGGCATCGGCCTTGGTGGCCGGCGCGGCCGATGCGGAGAGCGGAAGGAAAGCGCAGGCTGCGGCGAAGAGAGCAATGCGAGCAAGTTTGATCATTTGAATTTCCTTGATTGTTCAATTTCAGACATCGGCAGAACCGGCTTCCGGGAACGTCGCCAGTCCGGCCGCCGCCACTCTCACCGACTTCACGTGGCCGCGTCAATTGAAAGTCATTTTTCTTACTCATGCGGTTTTTGCATGGCGGGCGACCGCTTGACGCGCGCCGCCCGTTGGTTGCACACTCCGCCCCGCTCCGGGGTGCGCCCATGCGCTGAGATGGTCCGAGTGACCAAACCCGAGAACTTGAACCGGTTCGTACCGGCGTAAGAAGAGCAGACCTTGTGTTCCACCGCCTCGGGCTTCGCGCCCACCGGCGGGCGAATCCAGGGGGTGGTCTCCGGAGCATGCCTTGTGCCCCCAGCCGGAGAACCCGATGACCACCGCCAAGCCAGACGTTTCAGCCACCGCGGCCCCGCACGGGGACACCCGCGGCGCCCTCTCCGCCGTGCCCGCGGGCACCGACGACGCCAGCCGCTTCGAGCGCCTGCTGGCCGAAGCCCGCGCGCCCTTTCCCGCCTCGCACAAGGTCTACGTCGAAGGCGCCCTCCCGGGGGTGCGCGTGCCGATGCGCGAGATCACGCTGAGCAATGGCGAGCGCGTGACGGTGGAAGACACCAGCGGTCCCTATACCGATCCTGACGCGGCCATCGACATCCGCCGCGGCCTGGCCCCGATGCGCAGCGCCTGGGTGGAATCGCGCGCCGACACCGAGGCCGTGGCCCAGCCGCGCCACGCCACCGCGGTGGACGACGGCCTGACCGACCCCGCCCGCCTGGCCGCGCTGCGGGCCGACGCCGCCGGCCTGCAGCGCACGCCGCGCCGCGCGCGCGGCAGCGTGGCCGTGACGCAGATGGCCTATGCCCGCCGCGGCATCGTGACGCCGGAGATGGAATTCGTCGCCCTGCGCGAGAACGGCCGCCGCGCCTGGACCCGCGAATGGCTGTCCGACGCCGAGCGCGAAGGCCGGCTGAAAGGCGATGCGCTGGGCGCCGCCATTCCGGCGGACATCACCCCCGAATTCGGGCGCGACGAAGTGGCGCGCGGCCGCGCGGTGATCCCCGCCAACATCAACCACCCCGAGGTGGAGCCGATGGCCATCGGCCGCAACTTCCGGGTGAAGGTCAATGCCAACATCGGCAATTCGGCCGTCACTTCCGGCATTGCGGAAGAAGTGGAGAAACTGGTGTGGTCCACGCGCTGGGGCGCGGACACGGTGATGGACCTGTCCACCGGCCGCCACATCCACACCACGCGCGACTGGATCATCCGCAATGCGCCCGTGCCCATCGGCACGGTGCCGATCTACCAGGCGCTGGAAAAAGTGGGCGGCGTGGCCGAGGAACTGAGCTGGCCCATCTTCCGCGACACGCTGATCGAGCAGGCCGAGCAGGGTGTCGACTACTTCACCATCCACGCCGGCGTGCGCCTGCCCTTCATTCCGATGACGGCCAAACGGCGTACGGGCATCGTCTCGCGCGGGGGCTCGATCCTGGCCAAATGGTGCATTGCCCACCACCGCGAGAACTTTCTCTACACGCATTTCGAAGAGATCTGCGAAATCATGAAAGCGTATGACGTCACCTTCTCATTGGGTGACGGCTTGCGCCCCGGCAGCCTGTCCGACGCCAATGACGAGGCGCAATTCGCCGAATTGCGCACGCTGGGTGAATTGACGCAGATCGCCTGGCGGCACGACGTGCAGACGATGATCGAAGGGCCCGGCCACGTGCCGATGCACCTGATCCAGGCCAACATGGCCGAGCAGCTGAAGCACTGCGGCGAAGCGCCCTTCTACACGCTGGGCCCGCTGACGATCGACATCGCCCCCGGCCACGACCACATCGCCAGCGCCATCGGCGCCGCGATGATCGGCTGGATGGGCACGGCCATGCTCTGCTACGTCACGCCCAAGGAACACCTGGGGCTGCCGGACCGCGACGACGTGAAGGCCGGGCTCATCGCCTACCGCATCGCGGCGCACGCGGCGGACGTGGCCAAGGGCCATCCGGGCGCGCGCGCGCGCGACGACGCGCTGAGCGCGGCGCGTTTCGAGTTCCGCTGGCAGGACCAGTTCAACCTGGGCCTGGACCCGGACACCGCGCGCGCCTTCCACGACGAGACGCTGCCCAAGGACGCCGCCAAGCACGCGCATTTCTGCTCGATGTGCGGGCCGAAGTTCTGCTCGATGAAGATCTCGCAGGACGTGCGCACGTTTGCGCAGCAAGGCCTGTCGGAAGAGACCGCGCGGCAGCAGGGCATGGCGGAGAAGTCGGCCGAGTTCCGCGCCGCCGGCGGCGCGCTGTACGTGCCGATCCAGCCGGCCTGAGGCGGCGATGGCCCACCAGCTCACCCGGGTCGCCCCCGCCGACAGATGCGCAACGCTGCCTTGGGGCAGCCCGGCAGTGCCGCAATGACGTCCGAAAGACGCGGCCAGGGCGGGCCTGTGTTGTCGATCGCCATCGCCGGCGCCGGCCTGCTCGGCCGCCTGCTGGCCTGGCGGCTGTCGCATGCCGGCCACCGGGTCGAGGTGTTCGACCCCGCGCCGGACGGGCAGCCGCGCCACGACGGCCGCGGCGCCGCCGCCTTCACCGCGGCCGGCATGCTGAGCCCGCTGGCCGA
>CBIHPZ010000434.1:0-4239 GCA_966211865.1 uncultured Aquabacterium sp. | reverse complement strand
GCGCCGCGTCCAGCAGCAGGATGGCGTTCTTGGCCACCAGGCCCATCAGCATGATGACGCCGATGAAGCTCATCAGGTTCAGCGTGTTCTTGGTCAGCAGCAGCGCCAGCACCACGCCGATCAAGGACAGCGGCAGCGACACCATCACCGGCAGCGGCGCCGTGAAGCTGCCGAACTGGATGACCAGCACGAAGTACATCAGCGCCACGCCGCTCGCCAGCGCGATGCCCATGTTCGTGAACACCTGCTGCTGGTCCTTGGACGCGCCGGCCAGCTCCATGCCGTAGCCGGGCGGGAACTCCATGCTGCGCGCCAGCTTCACCGCGTCGGCCGTCAGCTCGCCCGGCGACCGGCCCTGCACGTTGGACGAGACGGCGATCATGCGCTTGCCGCTGGCGTGCTGGATCTGCGACGGGCCCTTGCCCATCGAGATCTTCGCGATCTGCTCCAGCGGCACCATCAGGCCGTTGGCGCCGGAGACGGCGATGGGCAGCCGCTCGATGTTGCTGGCGTCCACCCGGTCGGCGGGGTCCAGGCGCACGGCCACGTCGCGCGTCTCGCCGCTGGGGTCCACCCAGTCGCCCACCTCCACGCCGGCAAAGGCCACGCGCAGGGCCTGCGCCGCGTCGTTGGCGCTGATGCCCATCGCGTTCGCCAGGCCGCGGTCCAGCTCGATCTTCAGCTCGTCCTGCGGGTCCTGTTCCGACAGGCCCACGTCCACCGCGCCGGGCAGCTGGCGCAGCTTGTCCATGAACTCGTTGGTGATCTGCAGCAGCTTGCGCGAATCGGTGCCCGAGAAGCGGATCTGCACCGGCTTCTGCGCGCCCATGTTCATGTCTTCCAGCACCACGTACTCGGCGCCCACCAGGCGCTTGACCTTCTCGCGCAGCTCGGCCGAGATCTGCACCGCCGTGCGCTGGCGGTAGATGCTCTTGCCGATGTCCACGTAGATGCGGCCGCCGCCGGCGTTGATGACGCTGTTGGTGGCCTGCGTCTCGGGCAGGGTGCGGGCCAGCACCGCGGCGCTTTCCATCTTGCGGCGCACGTATTCCAGGCTGGCGGAAGAGGGCGTGCGCACCTCGATGGCGATGGTGCCGAAGTCCGAGCCCGGCAGGAAGCTGGAGCCGCCGAACCTGGCGTGCAGGGCAATGGCCCCGGCCAGGCTCGCGAAGGCGAAGATGAACATCCAGATGCGGTGGTGCAATGCCCACGCAATGACGCGGCCATAGCGGTCGGCCTGGTGGTCGAACCAGTCATTGAAATGCTGCAGCCACAGGCTGATGCCGCGCTTCGGCGCTTCATGGTGCCCCGGCGGATCGCCCCAGTAGGCCGACAGCATCGGGTCGAGCGTGAAGCTGATGAAGAGGCTCACCAGCACCGAGGCCACCACCGTCAGCCCGAAGGGCCGGAACCACTCGCCCGACACGCCCGGCATGAAGGCCACCGGCACGAACACCGCGACGATGGAGAAGGTGGTGGCCGCCACCGCCAGGCCGATCTCCGCGGTGCCGTTCAGCGCGGCGGTGCGGCGGTCTTCGCCCATCTCCATGTGCCGCACGATGTTCTCGCGCACCACGATCGCGTCGTCGATCAGCACGCCGATGGCGAGCGACAGGCCCAAGAGGCTCATGAAGTTCAGCGAGAACCCGCACAGCCACACCGCGATGAAGGCCGCGACCACCGAGGTGGGCAGGCTTAAAGCGGTGATCAGCGTCGAGCGCCACGAGTTCAGGAAGATGTAGACGACGAAGATCGTCAGCCCCGCGCCGAACACCAGCGCGTGCACCACGTTGTTGAGGCTGTTCTGCGCGTCCTTGCCGCCGTCCTGCGTCACCGTCAGCGTGGTGCCCTGCGGCAGTTCCTTGTTGATGGTCTCGACCAGCTTGCGGATCTCGTCGGCCACGCCCACGGTGCTGGCGTCGCGCGAGCGGGTGATGGAGATGCCGACGTTCGGCTGCCCGTTGCGCACCGAGAAGCCGGTGAGCTCGGCGAAGCCGTCCTGCACCGTGGCCAGCTGGCCCAGGCGCACGATCTCGTCGCCGCGGCGGCGCACGACGATCTGCTGGAATTCCGCAGGCGACTCGATGCGGCCGACGAGCCGGATGCTCTGGTCTTCCAGCGCGCCGCGCACCTTGCCCACCGGCGCGGTGGCGTTCTGCGCGCGCACCGCGTTCACCACCTCGGTCACCGAGATGTTGAACTCGCGCAGCTTCTCGGCCTTCAGCAGCACCGACAGCTCGCGCCGCAGCGCGCCATTGACGTTGACCACCGCCACGCCGTTGATGGCGCGGAAGCGGTCGGCCAGCTGGTCTTCGGCCACGCGCGAGATCTCGGCATGCGAGAGGGTGGACGACGACAGCGCCAGCTGCATGATGGGCTGGGCCGACGGGTCCAGCCGCTGCAGCACCGGCTCGCGCATCTCCACCGGCAGCTTGTGGCGCACGGTGCCGATGGCGTTGCGCACCTCGTCCGCCGCCTCGATCATGTTCTTCTCGAACTTGAAGACCAGCACGATGCGGGCGTTGCTCTCGCTGGCGGTGGAGCGCACGTCGTCCACGCCCGAGATGCTCTGCAGCGCCTTCTCGATGCGGTTGACGATCTCGCGTTCCACCGTGTCCGGCGAGGCGCCGGGGTAGTTGATGTTGACGACGAGCACCGGCTGCTCGACGTCCGGGATCTGGTTGACGCGCAGCTTGGACAGCGCCAGCAGCCCCAGCGCCATCAGCGCGATGATGATGACGATGGTGGCGACCGGGCGCTTGATGCTGAAGTCGGAAAGGAACATGGCCCTGCTCCCGGACTAACGTGCTACTGACGCGGCCACGGGTGCCGCGGAGGCCGCCGGCGCCGCCACCGTCGGCGCAAGCGGCGCCGTGGCCGCGCTGGCCGCCGGCTTGGACGAGGCCGAGGCCGCGAACTCCAGCTTCTGCCCATCGACCAGCGCGGTACCCGGGTTGCGCAGCACGCGGTCGCCATTGGCCAGCCCTTCCAGCACCGGGTATTCGCCGCGGCGGCCGTCGCGTTCGCCCAGCTTCACGGCCACCTTCTGCAGCCGGTCGCCCTGCACGCGCCAGACGTGGGTGGCGTCGCCGCTGCGCACCACCGAGGCCTCCGGCACCATCAGCGCCTGGCGGCTGCCGGCCTCGATGCGGCCTTCCGCATACAGGCCCGCCACGCGCGGCGGCTGCTGCTGCTCGCCGAAGGCGACCAGCACCTCCAGCTGCCGCGTCATCGGGTCGGCCGACGCGTCCACCCGCTTGATGCGGCCTTCGAACTCGGTGCCGGGCAGGCCGTTGACGTGGAAGCGCACCACCTGCCCCAGCTTGATCTCGTGCATGCGGTCGGCCGAGACCTTGCCCTGGAAGCGCATGCTCGCGGGGTCGATCACCTTGGCCAGTTCCTTGCCCACCGCGGCGGTGTCGCCGGCGGAGACCTTGCGGTCGCTCAGCACGCCGTCGAACGGGGCACGCACCTCGGTGCGCTGCAGCTGCTGGCGCGCGCTGGCCACGCGCGCCTTGGCCGCCACCTGATCGCTTTGGGCGTTATTGCGCCGCACCTCGGCGTCCTCCATCGCCTGCATCGAGGTCATGCCCTGGGCCTGCAGCGTCTTCAGGCGCTGGTAGGTGCGCTCGGCCTGCTCGAACGATTGGCCGGCGGCGCGCAGCGATTCCTCGGCCGAGGCCAGCGTGTCGCGGATGGAGGCGTCGTCCAGCCGCACCAGCAGGTCGCCGCGCTTCACCGGCTCGCCGTTCTCCTTCATCACCTGCATCACCACGGCGGAGACCTCGGCCCGCAGGTCGGCCCGGCGTTCGGGCTGGATGGAGCCGGTGATGACGGGGCCGCTGGCGATGGTGCCGGTGCCCACGGTGCGCAGGTCTTCCGGCGCCAGCAGCAGCGCCGGGGCCGAGGCGGCCTTGGCGGCGGCCTGGGCCGCGGGCGTCTTGGCGCCGCCTGCGTCGCCGCCTGGTTTGCCGCAGGCGGCCAGCAAGGCGGCGAGGCTCATGGCGCTGAGTGCGCTGACAGCGCTCAGGGCGAACAGGGAACGGCGGCGCGGCATCGGGGAGAACTCCTGGTTCCAGGCGAAGCGTGGGAAGAGGGGGCCGGGCTCATGGCCCGGAGCGTGGCGCATGCAGGGATCCACGCGGCCACGAGGGGGGCTAGCTTAATCGCGAAGCCCCGCCGGCCGAGGCGCGCCGGCTGCAGCTCATGCCCTCGGGATGGCGTTTCGTCGCCGGGCCG
>CBIHPZ010000433.1:0-4259 GCA_966211865.1 uncultured Aquabacterium sp. | reverse complement strand
CGGTCCAGCTTGTCGCACAGGCGCCGCAGCGAGGCGATGACGGCCTGCCGTTCACGGTCTTCGATGCCGGCGACGAAAGCCTGCAGGCCCTCGTCGTCATCGGCTTCATGCAGATGCGCCAGCAGGTCGCCGATGGCGCTGCGTTCGGCACGCGCCGCATGCCGCAAGGGGGTGGGAAAGGAAAGAACCATGCCCCCATGCTAGGAGGCCCGCACGGCCGGACCGAGTGACTTTTGCCACCGCGGCCCCCTTGATCCGGGTCCGAACGCCGATCTGCGGGACGGGCTTACCCCGAGCAAAACCGCGCAAATGCGAAAAAGTCGCAGCGCAAGCGAAGATCAGCGGGGCACTCCGGCCAGGCGGAGCCGCTGCACCCGCGCATTCGCCGGCGCGATCCGGTCCGGCCGGATGCCGCCTTACCAGCGGTCGGACCGGATCTGCGGCAGCCACGCGCCGTCGCGCAGCAGGTACACCGCCACGGCCGAATAGCGCTGCTCGCCATCGGTGCCAAAGCGCATCGACCCCGTGACCGGCGCCTGGCCGTCGAAGCTCTGGTTCTTCAGCCGCTCCAGCAGCTTGGCGCGGTCGGCGCTGTCGTTGCGGGCCAGCGCATCGGCCACCAGGTAGACCGCGTCGTACGCATAGTGGGCGCCGTACACCGGCTCGCCCTTGAAGCGCTTGCGGAAGCCTTCGAGGAAGGGCTTGCCGTTGGGGAACTCGCGCGCCTCGACGATGCCGCTGGTGCAGTAGATCGCGGCCACCTGGTTCGCCACCTTGGCCAGCTTGTCGGTCTTGATGGTGTCGCCGCCCAGGATGCGCAGCTTGGCGTAGCCCGCCGCATTGGCCTGCTTGACCAGCGCCTCCACCTGGAAGTCGTTCAGCGTGGTGACCAGCACGTCGACGTTGGCCTTCTTGATCTCGATGACGAAGGCGCCGAAGTCGGTCACCTTGTCGTCGAAGGACTGGCGCAGCGCCACCTCGCGGCCCTGCTTCTTGATCTCGCCGGCGGCGTCGTCGGCCAGGCCCTTGCCGTAGGGCGTGCCGTCGTCGGCCACCGCGAAACGCTGGGCGCCGGCCAGCTGCGCCGCGTACGAACCCATGGCGCGCGCCTGCAGCGTGTCGTTGGCGACCAGGCGCAAGGTGGTGGGCAGGCCCATCTGCGTGTAGGCGGGCTTGGTGGAAATGGCCAGCTGCGGCACGCCGGCCTTGGCGTAGATCGGCGCCGCCGCCATGCTGACGCCGGAGTTCAGGTGCGCCAGCGCCACGGTGATGCCCGCGTCCACCAGCTGCTGCGCGGCGGCCTCGCCGGCCTTGGCGTCGGCCTTGTCGTCAGCGGTCACCAGCTCCAGCTTGACGTGGCCCGAGGCCATGCGCACGCCGCCCTTTTCGTTGATCTCGTCGACCGCCATCTTGGCGCCGTTGACCATGTCCTGGCCGAGCGCGCCCAGCGGGCCCGACAGCGGCTGCCCGACGCCGATCTTCACCGTGGCCGGTTCGCGGCTGCAGCCCACCACCAGCGCCGCCGCGGCCACCGCGCACGCCAGCAAACCGGCCCGGCGGGCCAGACCCCAGGATCCATGCATCGTCGACGTCATCTGTGTTCCCAACAGCCCAACAGGGGCGCAACGCGGCCACTCCACCGCGGGCGGGATTCTCAGGGCCGGGGCGCGGCGCTGTCTCGGGTCTTGCGCGCGGGCGCCGCGCATTCGGTGATCCTGCACGATGTAGTAGCGTGCGCACCGTGATTTCCGCAAGCGCCGCGCTGCCCAAACCGAGAGTCCATCGCCCGCTGCTGGTGGCGGCGTGGCTGGCGGGCGCGGCGCTGTTGTGCGCGCTGGCCTGGCAGCTCAGCCTGCAGCGCGCCAGCACGGCACTGGCCACCAAGGCCGAGCGCCATGCCGCCGGCCTGGCCGCGGACCTGGGGCAGGCGCTGGAGAAGTACGAGACCCTGCCCTTCGTGATCTCGCTGCAGGCCGAGGTGCTGCAGGGCCTGCAGCAGCCGCAGGACGCGGCGCGCATCCAGGCTCTGAACCAGTACCTGGCCGAGGTGCAGCAGCGCGCCCAGGTGGCGGCGGCCTACGTCATCGACCATGAAGGCCACACCCTGGCCGCCAGCAACTGGCGCGAGCCGCAGACCTTCGTCGGCAGCAACTACGCCTTCCGCCCCTATGCGCGCGACGCGCTGTCCGGCACGGTCGGCCGCTTCTACGGCATCGGGGCCACCACGGCGCAGCCGGGCTACTTCCTGGCCCATCCGGTGGCCGACCCCGCGGCGCCCCACGGCCGGCCGCTGGGCGCGGTGGTGCTGAAGATCAGCCTCGACGGCTTCGAGCGCACCTGGGCCGCCAACGACGAGCCGGTGGTGCTGGTGGATGCCGCCGGCGTCGTCTTCCTCAGCAGCCAGCCGGGCTTGAAGTACCGCAGCCTGAAGCCGTTGAATGAAGCGGCGCAGCGCCGCATTGCCGAGACGCAGCAGTACGTGGGCCAGCGCATCGACGCCCTGCCGGCGGCCGCCGCGGCACGGCGCACGGTGGCGCGGCCGGTGGGGCCGCTGGGCTGGCGGCTGATGCTCTTCATCGACGACGCGCCGGCGCAGCAGGCCGCGCGCGGCAGCGCCTGGGCCACCGCGCTGCTGGCACTGGCCGCCGGCATCGCCGCGTGGGCCTGGGCCCAGCGCCGCGCCCATGCGCGCAGCCTGGACGCCGCGCGCCAGGCCCTGAGCGAAGCGTCCACGCTGCTGGAGCAGCGCATCGCCGACCGCACCGCCGAGCTGCTGCGCGCCAACCACGACCTGGCCGAGCGCTATGCCGAGCTGCAGCGCGCCGAAGGCCTGCTGCGCCGCACGCAGGACGAGCTGGTGCAGGCCGGCAAGCTGGGCATGCTGGGCCAGATGGCCGCCGGCATGACGCACGAGCTGAACCAGCCGCTGACCGCGGTGAAGGCCTTCGCCGACAACGCGGTGGCCTTCCTGGACCAGGACGACGCCCACAGCGTGCGCGAGAACCTGCGCCACATCAGCGACGCCTGCAGCCGCATGGCCCGCCTCATCGGCCAGCTGAAGGGCTTTGCGCGGCGCAGCGCCGGCACGGGCGACGACAGCGTGGGCCCGGTCGATCTCGCCGCCTCCATCCGCAATGCCGCGCTGCTGCTGGAAGCCGACTACCGCCAGCACGGCGCCACGCTGGCCCTGCATGCCGCCGCCAGCGCCCGCGTGGTGGGCGACGCGGTGCGCATCGAGCAGGTGCTGGTGAACCTGCTGAAGAACGCGCTGGACGCGGTGGCCGGCTGCGACGAGCGGCGGGTGGAGCTGGTGCTGTCGATCGACGACACGGGCGAGGCGCCCGAGGCCGTGGTCACCATCACCGACAGCGGCCCCGGCATCGCGCCGCAGGCCCGCGGGCGGCTCTTCGAGCCCTTCTTCACCACCAAGCCCTCGGGCCAGGGCCTGGGGCTGGGCCTGGCCATTTCATCGTCCATCGTGCAGGCCATGGGTGGCCGGCTGGAAGCCACGGACGCGGCCGGCGGCGCGCAGTTCACGCTGCGGCTGCCGCTGCTGGCGGCGCAGGACGCCGTGGAGGAATCACCATGACGACCGTGCTGCTGGTCGAGGACGAAGCCAGCGTGCGGCTGGCCACCACGCAATCGCTGAAGCTGGCGCGGCTGCCGGTGGAGGCGGTGGCCACGGTGGAAGAAGCGCTGGACCTGCTAACGCCTGATTTCGATGGCATCGTGGTCACCGACGTGCGCCTGCCCGGCCGCTCGGGCCTGGACCTGCTGCAGCACGCCGTGCAGCTGGACCGCGAGCTGCCGGTGATCCTCGTCACCGGCCATGGCGACGTGGCGATGGCCGTGCAGGCCATGCGCGACGGCGCCTACGACTTCGTCGAGAAACCCTTCAGCGCCGAGCACCTGGTGGCCGTGGTGCGCCGCGCGCTGGACAAGCGCCGCCTGGTGCTGGACAACCGCCGCCTGCGCGCCGCGGTGGACGCCGACGCCGCCCACCCGTTGCTGGGCGACTCGGCCGCCATGCAGCGCCTGCGCCAGTTCGTCGCCACCATCGGCCCCACCGGCGCCGACGTGCTGATCAACGGCGAGACCGGCACCGGCAAGGAGGTGCTGGCGCGTGCGTTGCACGCGGCGGGCAGCGGCCGCCCGCCGGATTCGGCCGGCACGGGGCGCGCGCCGGATTCGGCCGGCACCCGCAACGGCCCCTTCGTCGCCATCAACTGCGCCGCGCTGCCCGAAAGCATGTTCGAAAG
>CBIHPZ010000432.1:0-4281 GCA_966211865.1 uncultured Aquabacterium sp. | reverse complement strand
CGGGTGCGGCTCGGGCAGCTTGCGCGTCAGGCGGATCTCCGGCCGTCGCCAGGCCAGCGCGGTGACCACCAGCACGGCCGCGCCGGCCAGGCCCAGCGTGGCGCGCAGGCTCACGTGCTCGCCGATCCAGCCGCCCAGCAGCGCGCCCGGGCCGGCGGGGATCAGGATCAGCCAGCGCATGGTGCTGGTCATGCGGCCCAGCAGCGGCTCGGGCGTGACGGCCTGGCGCAAGGACAGGAAGTTGATGAAGACCAGCACCGCGCCGACGCCGAAGCAACCCAGCATCAGCGCAAAGGCGACGATGCCGACCGGCCGCGGCGCGCCGGCCAGTCCGGCCAGCGCCGGCAGCAACCAGCCGAGGCCGCAGACGGCAAAGCCCAGCAGCAGGGTCGGCCCGGGCCCCAGGCGCTGGCTGATGCGGTGTCCGAACACGCTGGCGCTGATGGTGCCCACGCCCAGGCCCACGTAGCACAGGCCGATGGCGTTTTCGCTCAGGCGCAGGTCGCGCGTGGCATGCAGGATCTGCACCACGAACGCGGCGTTGTGGCACATCTGCCAGCAGCCCACGGCCGTGGCCAGCGCCACCAGCAGGCGCTGGCTGCGCACGAAGCGCACGCCTTCCTTCAGGTCGCGCCAGAAGTCCGGCTGCGGATGCGGCTCGCGCACCTCGTGCACCTTCACGCCACGCAAGATAACGGCTGATGTGAGCAGCATGATGGCATCGAGCAGCAACGCCACCGGCGGGCCGACGAGCTTGATCAGCGCCCCGGCCAGCCCCGGCCCGACCACCTCGGCGCTGGAGTTGGCCAGCGCGTTCTTCGCGTGCGCCTCCACCAGGCGCTGGCGCGGCACCACCTGCGTCAGCACGATCTGCGAGGCACTGCCGGCGGTGGTGTTGACCGTGCCGAGCACGAAACCCACGACGTAGAGCCAGCCCATCGACAGCCAGCCCAGCCACCAGGCCAGCGGCACGCTGGCGACGGCCAGGCCGATGGACACCTCGCCGGCGATGTACACCGGCAGCTTGCGCACCCGGTCCAGCCACACGCCCGAAGGCAGCGAGAACAGCACGAAGGGCAGGATTTCCAGCGCGGTGAGCCAGCCCATCTGCGTGGGGGAAGCCCCCAGCAGCAGGGCCGCCGTGAGCGGCAGCGCCAGCATGGTGACCTGGCCGCCGACCGAGGCGATCAGGATGGAGCTGAACAGGCGGCGGTAGGCGGCGTTGCGCAGCAGGTCGGTGGGTGGCAGCGCAAGACGCCTGCGCAGCGCAGCACCCAGCGTGTGGCTCTGGTTCTGCAATCTTGTCCCCTCGCGCCGGCGGCTGCGTCTTCGTGGGACGAGCGGCGGCAAAGGCGCATTGTGGCGGATGGGGTGTGCCCCCGCCTCACGCAGGCGATGGCGCCGAATGGCTGGCGCCTGGCCGGCGCGCTCGACGACAAGTTCGGGATTCAAGCGCGGCAATGGCCGTGATAGCTTGCGAATGCATCGTCCATTGCCTGCCGGAGTTCCATGGCCACACCACCGCATCCCCCCCTCGCCCCCCTCGTCCGCGCCCGCCGGCGGCGTTCCTGGCGGGCCGGCATGGCGCTGGCGATGAGCCTGGTGGCGGCCGTGTGCTGCGGCCATGCGGCTGCCCAGGACACGCCGTCGCCGCGGCTGCGCTTCTTCGGCTACGCCATGGTCGACTGCGGCGTACACGACAGCATCGCGCCCGCGGGCACCAGCAACTACGTCAGCGAAGTGGCGGCCTTCACCAACATCGGGCAGATGTGCGTCTTCGGCCCCGGCGAGGACATCGGCGCGCGCCTTTCATGGATGCAGTCGAACGGCATGCTGGCGCTGCTGTCCGTGCAGGCGCTGCTGTTCGAAGGCACGCCAGACGCCGGCACCGGCAGCGGCATGCGCTACCGGCTGCGGGCGGACCACCAGCGGCGCTGGTCCAGCTTCGTGCGCCTGAACCGGCTGAATGGACGCGCGGCGGCCATTGGCGCGTTCTACCTGGCCGACGAGCCGGCCTGGAACGGCATCTCCGCCGCGGACCTGCGCCAGGCAGCGGACCTGGTGAAGGCCACGTTCCCCAAGACGCCCATCATGCTGATCGAGGCCGCGCCGGCCATTGGCGCGCTGGTGGTCCCACGCTCGGTCGACCTGATCGGCTTCGACCAGTACGGCGTGGCGGCGCCCGATGCCGACCCGGCCTACCGCGCCCACCTGGCCGCGCTGAAGTCGCGGCGCAGCCGTCCCGACCAGCGCCTGGTGGTGGTGATGGAGGGCCAATGGCTGCCGGCCTACGACGGCCAGGGCGTGGACCCGGGGCTGATGGCCACGGTGGCGCAGCGCTACTTCGCGCTGGCGGAAAGCGACCCGGAGGTGGTGGCGATGGTGGGCTACCTGTGGCCCGGCGGCGTGGCCGGACCCAGCCACCGCGGCACCCGCAACCTGCCGCCCAGCGTGATCGGTGAACACCTGCGCCTGGGCAAAGCCATCACGCGGAAATGACCTGCGCGTGATCCACCGCCACCGCGCACCTGGCGCCGTGGCGTGCCGCCCACGATGGTGGCGCACCACCACCACGCAGGCACCGCTCGCGGGCGCTCAGGACCGGTAGTCGGCGTTGATGCTGACGTAGTCGTGCGACAGGTCGCAGGTCCACACGGTGGCGCTGGCTTCACCGCGGTGCAGGTCCACGCGCACCGTGATCTCGCTCTGCTTCATCACCCGCTGGCCGTCTTCCTCGCGGTACAGCGGGTGCCGGCCGCCCTGGTGCGCCACGTGCACGTCGTCCAGGTAGAGGTCGATCAGGCCCTGGTCGAGGTCGCCGATGCCGGCATAGCCCACGGCCGCCAGGATGCGGCCCAGGTTGGGGTCGCTGGCGAAGAACGCGGTCTTGACCAGCGGCGAGTGGGCGATGGCGTAGGCCGCGCGGCGGCACTCTTCGGCATCACGGCCGCCATCGATCTGCACGGTGATGAACTTGGTCGCGCCCTCGCCGTCGCGCACGATGGCCTGCGCCAGCTGCTGCGACAGCGACACCAGCGCGGCCCGCAGCGTCTGCGCGTCCGCGCTGTCCAGCGTGGTGATCTCGGCATGCCCAGCCTGGCGCGTCGCGATCAGCACGAAGGAGTCGTTGGTGGAGGTGTCGCCATCGATGGTGATGCGGTTGAAGCTGGCATCGGCCGCCTCTCGCACCAGCGGCTGCAGCAGCGCGGGGGCGATGACCGCGTCGGTCGCGACGAAGCCCAGCATCGTCGCCATGTTCGGCCGGATCATGCCGGCGCCCTTGCTGATGCCGGTCAGCGTGACGGTCTTCCCGCCGATCACCACCTGGCGCGACGCGGCCTTGGGCAGCGTGTCGGTGGTCATGATGCCTTCGGCGGCCTGGGCCCAGCCGGTCTCGGTGCGCGCACCCAGCGCCACCGGCAAGGCCGCCTCGATGCGCTCGACCGGCAAGGTCTCCATGATCACGCCGGTGGAAAACGGCAGCACCTGCTGCGCGTTCAAGCCCAGCAGGCCGGCCAGCGCCACGCAACTGCGCTCGGCGCGGGCGAAGCCGTCGGCCCCGGTGCCGGCGTTGGCGTTGCCGGTGTTGATCAGCAGCGCGCGGATCGGCTGGCCCGAGGCCAGGTGCTGCTGGCACAGCTGCACCGGCGCGGCGCAGAAGCGGTTGGTGGTGAAGACGCCGGCGGCGTGGCTGCCCTCGGCCAGCGTGACCACGACCAGGTCGCGGCGGTTGGCCTTGCGCACGCCGGCCATCGCCACGCCGATCTGGACACCAGGCACCGGCAGCAGCGAAGCGGGATCAGGGGCGGTCAGGTTGACGGGCACGGGGCACCTCGGCGGTGGAGTGGCGGCCAGGTGGCCGCTCAGATAACAAGATGTGTGGCCGATCCGGATCGGGCCGGTCAGGCGGGACGGGTCATCCGGCCTCGGTCAGCCCGTTGAAACCCTTCAGGCCAGCCGGCCGTGGCAGGCCTTGTACTTCTTGCCGCTGCCACAGGGGCAGGGGTCGTTGCGGCCGACGCGCGGCACTTCGTCGGCCAAGGTGGCCAGGTCGGCTTCCTCGCTGACGCTGCCGTCCTCGTTGGGGTGCGTGTAGGTCACGTTGCTGACGTGGCTGGCGCGGTCCTCGATGGCCTCGGCGGCCTCGGCCACCTGGGCCTGGGTCTGGATGCGCACGGTCATCAGCACGCGCGTCACTTCCATCTTCACCACGTCCAGCAGCTGCGAGAACAGCTCGAAGGCCTCGCGCTTGTATTCCTGCTTCGGGTTCTTCTGCGCATA
>CBIHPZ010000431.1:0-4294 GCA_966211865.1 uncultured Aquabacterium sp. | reverse complement strand
GGGCATCGGCGCCACCGAGACCAGCATCCACCTGCAGACCTACAAGCTGTCCTGAGGACCATCGGCGAGCAGCCGGTAGCCCAGGCCGGTCTCGGTGATCAGGAAGCGGGGCCGCGCAGGTTCGTGCTCCAGCTTCTGGCGCAGCTGACGCACGTAGATCCGCAGGTAGTGCCCCTGCTCGGCGTGGTGCGGGCCCCAGACCTCCTGCAGCAGCGCCTGTGCGGTGACCACGCGCCCGGCCTGCCGCGCCAGCACCTCCAGCAGGCGCCATTGGGTCGGAGTCAGGCGCACCAGCTCACCGTCGCGCCGCACCGCCTTGGCGGCCAAGTCGATCACCACGCCGCCGCAGCGCACGCAGGTGTCGCCGTCCATCGCCGTCTGCGAGGCATGCCGCAGCGCCACCCGCAGCCGCGCATGCAACTCCGCCACGCCGAACGGCTTGGTGACGAAGTCATCAGCGCCGGCGTCCAGCGCGGACACCTTCTGCGCTTCCTGCGAGCGGGCGGACAGCACGATGATCGGCCGCCGGTTCCAGGCGCGCAGGTCGCGGATCAGCTCGCACCCGTCGCCGTCGGGCAGCCCGAGGTCGATCAGGTACAGGTCCACCCGCCGGTTGCCAGCCAGCGTCCGCGCTTCCCGTCCGGTGGCGGCTTCGTGCACGGCATAACCTTCGGCTTCGAGCGTGGTGCGCAGCAGCCGGCGGATCGGCGCCTCGTCCTCGACGACCAGCACATGCACCGCGCGAGCGGAACGGGTGTTCATCGCCCCCCGGCCCCGGCGTCGAGCGGGGGCATCGCCATGTCGGCGGGCTGCGGCAGCGTCAGGGTGACCGTTGCACCAGGCCCGTTGCTCGCTTCCATGCTCCCGCCATGCAGGCGCGCCACGGCGGCGCAGATGGACAGGCCCAGCCCCGTGCCGCTGCCGGAGTCATCGCCCCCTTCCAGCCGGCCACGCTGCGCCAGCCGCTGCGGCTCGCGCCCCGGCCAGCCCGGACCGCCATCACTCAAACTGAGCGTCCACCGGCCCGATGGCTGATCGGCAATGCGCAAGGTGGCCGCCGTGCCCGGCGGGGTATGGCGCGCCAGGTTGTCCAGCAGGTTCAGCAGCGCCTGGCACAGCAGGCGCTGGTCGCCCCACACCGCCAGGTCCGGCGGGTGGATGCTCACGGTCACCTCATGCCGCTGCAGCCGCTGGCTCGCGGCCTGCAGCGCCTCTTCGGCCAGTTCGTCGGCCGGACACCATTCGCAGCGCGGCTGGACAGCGCCTTCGCGCATGCGCGTCAGGTCGAGCAGGTCGCTGCTCAGCGCGTGCAGGCGCTGGGCCTCGCTGACGACGGCCTCGAGCAAGGCGCGGCGCTGCGGCTCGTCAATGGCATGACCCTGCTGCAGCAGACTGGTGGCCGATCCCACGATGGTCGTCAACGGCGTCCGGAAATCGTGCGAGATGCCGGAAAGCAGCGTGCTGCGCAGGCGTTCCGATTCCACGGCCATCGCCGCCCGGGCCGCTGCGGCGCTGTCGCGGCGGGCACGCTCGGCCAGGTGCGCGATCAGCCAGCCCACCGCCGCCATGACGAGGAAGGTGAAGTAGTACTGCGGATCGATGGGCGTGAAGGACCAGCGCGGCGCGACGAAGATGCAGTCGAAGATCAGCACGCTGCACGCCACCACGGCCAGGGCCGCGCGCCGCCCGCCGCGCTGCGCGACATACACGGTGCCCGCCATGTACACCAGGATGATGTTGGCCTGGTCGAAGTAGGGCTCCAGCAGCGCCGACACCCCGGTGCACAGCAGCAGCACCAGGCTGGCAGCGGCCCACGGGCGCCACCGGGAAGCGAGAAGGTCGGGCATGGAATGCAGCTTGGGGTGCGGAATTCTTCCACGCCGCCGCCTGCGGCCGCCGGTGGCCACGACCCCGTAAATGCCGCGTAAAGAGTGGTGCGGCATTCAGTCCGGTTTCAGGCCGCGCTGCCTACAGTGCGCCCCGCCCCGACTGCTGCGCCCGCCCGGCGCCCACACCATGGACCTGCTATTGCGACTGGCCCGGCTCATCGACCGGATCAACGACCGCTTCGGCTCCATTGCCGAATACGCGGTGATCGCCGCCTGCTTCATCAGCGCGGGCAATGCCTTCATCCGCTATGCCATCAGCAACAGCTCGAATGCGTGGCTGGAGATCCAGTGGTACCTGTTCGCCGCCTGCGTGATGCTCGGCGCGTCGCAGGTGCTGCGGCTCAACGAGCACGTGCGCGTCGACCTGTTCTACGGCCGCCTGAGCGGCCACGGCAAGGTCTGGGTGGACCTGTTCGGGCTGTGCTTCTTCCTGCTGCCGGTGATGACGGCGATGCTGTACCTCTCGCTGCCTCTGTTCCTCCAGATGCTGCGCACCGGGGAGATGTCGAACAACGCCGGCGGCCTGGTGCGCTGGCCCGCGATGCTGACGCTGCCGCTGGGGTTCTCGATGGTGCTGCTGCAGGGCGTCTCCGAAATCATCAAGCGCGTGGCGTGGCTGATGAACCGCATCGAGATGGACATCCACTACGAGCGGCCCCTGCAATGACCTGCCGCCCGACCAACGCACTGCGCCTGCCCACACGAGGGACCACGCCATGATCACCATGGAGCAATTCGCACCGCTGATGTTCGGCGGCCTGATCGTCGTCATGCTGATCGGCTTCCCGGTGGCGTTCTCACTGGCGGCGCTGGGCCTGTTCTGCGGTGCATTCGCGATCCACATGGGCTGGTTCACGCCCGCGTTCATGCAGGCGCTGCCGCTGAACGTGTTCGGCATCCTGTCCAATGAATTGCTGCTGGCCATTCCCTTCTTCACGATGATGGGCGCCGTGCTGGAGAAATGCGGCCTGGCCGAGGACATGCTGGACTCGATGGGCCAGCTCTTCGGACCCATCCGCGGCGGCCTGGGCTATTCGGTGATCATCGTCGGCTTCATCCTCGGCGCCATCACCGGCACCGTGGCCGGGCAGGTGATCGCGATGGCGATGATCGCTTTGCCGGTGATGCAGCGCTACGGGTACAACATGCGTTATGCCACCGGCGTGCTGGCCGCCTCCGGCACCATCACGCAGCTGGTACCGCCTTCGCTGGTGCTGGTGGTGATGGCGGACCAGCTCGGCAAGTCCGTGGGCGACATGTACAAGGGCGCCTGGGGGCCGTCGATCCTGCAGGTGCTGATCTTCGCGCTGTACACCTTCATCCTGAGCCGCGTGAAGCCGCACCACGTGCCCGGCGTGCCGAAGGAAGCGCGCACGCTGCAGGGCTGGGCGCTGTGGGCCAAGTGCCTGCGCGGCATCATCCCGTCGGCCATCCTGATCTTTGCCGTGCTGGGCAGCATGGGGGGCCTGCCGGGCATCGACACCGCCGTGGCCACGCCGACCGAGGCCGGCGCGATGGGCGCGGTGGGCTCGCTGGTGCTGGCGGCACTGCACCGGCGCCTGAACTGGGCGCTGATGAAGGAAACCATGGCCGGCACCATGCGCATCACCGCCATGGTGGTGTTCATCCTGATCGGCTCGCGCGTGTTCTCGCTGGTGTTCCAGGGGGTGGACGGCGGCCGCTGGATCGAGCACATGCTCTCGAACCTGCCCGGTGGCCAGGTCGGCTTCCTGCTGGTGGTCAACCTCTTCATCTTCTTCCTGGCGTTCTTCCTCGACTTCTTCGAGATCGCCTTCATCATCCTGCCGCTGCTGGGCCCGGTGGCCGACAAGATGGGCATCGACCTGATCTGGTTCGGCGTGCTGCTGTGCGTGAACATGCAGACGAGCTTCATGCACCCGCCGTTCGGCTTCGCGCTGTTCTACCTGCGCGGCATCTCGGACACGCTGGCGAAGAACGGGGCGCTGCAGGAGAAGGTGAAGTCCAGCGACATCTACATGGGTGCCATTCCGTGGGTGGTGATGCAGTTGGTCCTGGTGGTGATCGTGATCTTCTTCCCAGCCACCGTCACCGCCTTCCTCGGCAAGCAGCAGACGCTGGACGTGAACAAGGCGACCGAGCAGCTGCAGGAGATGGGCCGGGACCGCAACGAGCAGAAGGACGACGACACCTCCAGGCTCTTTGCGCCGGCGGCCGATCCGGCGGCGAGCGCTGCGTCGAAATGAGGCCGGCCTGACGCCTGCGCCGGCCGCGCAGGCCGGTGCCCGGGCTGCCGGCCCGCACCCCTCAAGCGGGCACCGTTTCCTGCCGGGAGACGGTGCCTGTTTCCCGTTCAGGGTGTAGGCTGCGCCGCATGCCTACCCTCGACGACCACATCGCGCAGAGCCTGCGCGACAGCGAGCGCA
>CBIHPZ010000430.1:0-4295 GCA_966211865.1 uncultured Aquabacterium sp. | reverse complement strand
TCAGCGCCTGTTCCACCACCTGCCGCGTCAGCGGGGACGCGAAGGTCTGGATGAAGTCGTAGACATAACCCCTCAAGTACGCGCCACGGCGAATGGCCACGCGGGTGAGGTTGGGGGCGAACAGGTGGCGCGCGTCGATGGCGCGCAGGTGGGTGTCGCGCACGTCGTCGTAGGCGATGGCGGCGACGATGCCCACGCCCATGCCCAATTCGACATAAGTCTTGATGACGTCGGCGTCCATCGCCTCCAGCACGATGTTGGCCTGCAGCCGCACGCGGCCGAAGGCTTCGTCGATGTGGCCGCGGCCGGTGTAGCCGGTCTCGTAGGTCACCAGCGGGCACTTGGACAGGCGGTCCAGGGTCAGCGCCACGCCGGCATCGGCTTCCTCGGCCAGCGGGTGGCCCACCGGCACCACCACCGCGTGCGCCCATTGGTAGCACGGCAGCGCCACCAGGTCGGGGTAGTCGGCCAGCGCCTCCGTCGCCACGCCCAGGTCGGCCTCGCCGCGCAGCAGCATCTCGGCAATCTGCTTGGGCGAGCCCTGGTGCATGCGCAGGGACACCTCGGGGTGCAGCGCACGGAAGTCGCGCACCGCCGGTGGCAGCGCATACCGCGCCTGCGAATGGGTGGCCGCAATGGTCAGGGTGCCGCGGTTCTGCTGCGCGAAATCGTCGCCGGCGTGCTTCAGGTTGTCGCACTCGTGCAGCAGGCGCTCGATGATGGGCAGCACCGTTTCGCCGGGCGGCGTCAGGCCGGTCAGGCGCTTGCCGGCGCGGTGGAAGATCTCGATGCCGAGCTCGTCCTCCAGCTCGCGGATCTGGCGGCTGACGCCCGGTTGGGAGGTGTGCAGCACCTCGGCCACGGCGGTCAGGTTGAAGCCTTGCCGCACCGCCTCGCGCACGGAACGCAGTTGTTGGAAGTTCATGGGGAAAGCGCTGGATCGCGGCCTGGACAACCGCGCAAGCGGGCGATTTTGTGGGCGCTTTCATGCGGAGCGTGCACGTTTTTCGCCTTTGCTTCGGCGGTTTTCAGATATGTGACCGGGCCGGCACCTGGATTGCTGCACCGCGCCATCGCCCGCTTCACGGCCGCGTGGCCGCTCCGTTTGCATGCAACAAGACCTTCTCGAAGCCTGGATGCGCCCGGCCGCGGCCGCCGTGGTGGCGGTGCTGCTGGCCACCATCGCCGCGCGCGTGCTGCGTCCGGTGCTGGTCCGCCTGGCCGCGTTCTCACCCATCGCCAGCGCCGTGGTGAAGCGCTGCCTGCACCCGCTGCGCTGGGCGCTGCCGCTGCTGGCGCTGCAGCTGGTGTGGCAGGGCGTGCCGGACGGGCTGCACGGCATCGGCCCACTGCGCCACCTGAACGGCGTGCTGCTGATCGCCGTGCTGACCTGGCTGGCCGCCCGCGCGGTGCGCGGCGTGACCGACGGCGTGATTGCGCTGCACCCCGCGGACGTGGCCGACAACCTGCACGCCCGCCGCGTGCAGACCCAGACCCGCGTGCTGGGCCGCATCGCCGCCGGCACGGTGCTGGTGGCGGGCATCGCCTTCATGCTGATGACCTTCCCTCGCGCGCGGCAGCTGGGCACCAGCATCCTCGCGTCGGCCGGCGTGATGGGGCTGGTGGTGGGCATTGCCGCCCGCTCGGTCTTCAGCAACCTGCTGGCCGGCCTGCAGATCGCGCTGGCCCAGCCCATCCGCATCGACGACGTGCTGATCGTCGAAGGCGAGTGGGGCCGCGTGGAGGAGATCAGCGCCACCTACGTGGTGCTGCGCATCTGGGACGAGCGGCGGCTGATCATCCCGCTGCAGTGGTTCATCGAGCACCCATTCCAGAACTGGACCCGGCGCGAGGCGGCGATGCTGGGCACGGTGATGCTGTGGGTCGATTACTCGCTGCCGGTGGAGGCGCTGCGCAAGGAGGCGCAGCGCCAGTGCGAGGCCCTGCCGCTGTGGGACCGGCGGGTCTGCGTGGTGCAGGTGACCGAGACCAGCGAGCACTGCATGCAGGTGCGGGTGCTGGTCAGCGCGCGCAATTCGGGTGATGCCTTCGACCTGCGCTGCGCGCTGCGAGAAGGCCTGGTGCAGTTCATCCACCGCGAATACCCCGGCGCCTTGCCGCGGGTGCGCACCGAGCTGCATTCCCCCGCCGGCGCCACGCGCGACAAGCTGGCCGAAGACACGGCACCGCGCGAGCCCGCCGCGCCGGGCATCGACGTGCCGGCGGCGGCATCGCCCACGCCGTGAACGGCCCGTCCCCGACGCCTGGGCGGCCTGGACGGCGTCAGGGCCTGCGCGCCTGAACGCTGAACGCCTGCGCACGATCACGCCTTGTCACCACCCCGCCAGCCGCGGTGTCGAGACAGGCGCCGGTCATTCGTCGTGACGGCAGGCACCCCACGTGCCGCCTGTCCCATCCCCCGTCCCACACCAGGAGAGTCCCCATGAGTTACGTCGATGGCTTCGTGCTCGCCGTGCCCAACGACAAGCGCGAGATCTACAAGACCCACGCCACCACCGCCGCCGGCGTGTTCAAGGAGAACGGCGCGCTGCGCGTCGTCGAATGCTGGGGCGAGGACGTGCCCGAAGGCAAGCTCACCTCGTTCCCGATGGCGGTCAAGCGCGAGCCCGACGAGACGGTTGTCTTCTCGTGGATCGAATGGCCGGACAAGGCCACCCGCGACCAGGGCATGGACAAGGTGATGGCCGACCCGCGCCTGTCGCCCGAACTCACGCCCATGCCCTTCGATGGAAAGCGCATGATCTACGGCGGCTTCGACACGCTGCTGGACCTGTGACGGCCAGCGCGGCAAGCCGGAGCCGGCGAGCGGTGCCGGCGCGCGGTGCCGCACCCGGGAAGGCGCTGGGCTGTTGGCGCTGCTGCTGACGCCGTTGCCACGGTTGCCGCCGCCGCAGCCGTTGCCGGGTGCTGTGTCGGCATTTGCCCCGCTTTTCAAGGCTTGCGGCCCGCGGCCGTCACGCATGCTTCCCCCCTGGGCGGCTGCCATCGGCGGCCGGCCACGCCAAGGCACACTGCGCGGCCTTGCAACACGGGGTGGAGACGAGCATGCACACAAGAATCGCGACGGCCGCGCGCCGTTCGCGCGCGGCACTGCCGCGCCTCCTGGTCCTGACATGGGCGCTGCTGGCCACGGCCGCGCTGGCGCAGCCGGTGCGCGTGGGCTTCGTCGCGCCGCTGTCCGGCGGTTCGGCCGACTTCGGCAACAGCGCGCGCTTCGGCGCCGAGCTGGCGGTGGCCGAGATCAACGGCGTCGGCGGCTACCTGGGCCGCCCGATCGAGCTGGTGGTGCGCGACGACAAGGCCAACCCCGACGAAGGCCTGAAGGCGGCCGAGGACCTGGTGCTGAAGGAGAAGGTCAACTTCACCGTGGGCTACTGCAACACCGGCGTGGCGATGAAGGCGCTGCCCGTCTTCCAGCAGAACAGCCACCTGCTGATGGTGCCGTGCTCGCAGGGCACGGCCGTCACCACGAAGTTCCCGCCGGCCGAGAGCTTCATCTTCCGCAACGCCCCGCGCGACCTGCTGAACGCGCAGTTCCTCATCGCCGACATCGTCGAGCGCCGCAAGCTCGGCAAGGTGGCCATCTTCGCGGACCAGACCGGCTATGGCGAAGGCGGCGTGACCGACCTGACGGCCGAGCTGGCCAAGCACAACCTGAAGCCGGTGCACGTGGCGCGCTTTCCGCTGGGCGTGGCCAGCCTCACCGAGCAGATGCGCGCCGCCAAGGCGGCCGGGGCCGAGGCCATCGTCTGCTACACGGTGGGCCCGGAGCAGGCGGTGGCGGTGAAGTCGCGGCAGGAGGCGGGCCTGTCCACGCCCTTCTTCGCGCCCTGGCCGCTGTCGTTCCGCAGCGTGCTGGAAAAGGCCGGCGCGCCCGCCCTGGAAGGCACGATGATGGTCCAGACCATCGTGCAGGACACCTACAACGAACGCCGCGCGTCCTTCCTGGCGCGCTACTTCAAGCATTCGAAGGACCGGCCCATCGGGTCGCTGATGGCCGCCGCCCAGGCCTACGACGCGGTGCACCTGATGCTGTGGGCCATGTTCCAGACCCGCGGCGACGCCAGCGGCCCGGCGCTGAAGGCGGCGCTGGAGAACCTGGAGAAGCCCTACACCGGCGTGGTGACGACCTACGACCGCCCGTTCTCGAAACAGGACCACGACGCCATTGCGCTGAACATGCTGTGGCTGGGCGTGTGGCGCCACGGCCAGGTGGACTACCACTACCCCGAAGACGCGAAGCGGGCGGGCATGGTGCGGCGCAAGCAGTAGCC
>CBIHPZ010000429.1:0-4296 GCA_966211865.1 uncultured Aquabacterium sp. | reverse complement strand
GACAGCGTCAAGGCCGGGAAGAACATCAGCACCAGCATGCGCACGATGTCGGTGGCGACGAAGGGCAGCACGCCCTTGTAGGTCTCGCTCATCGGCACGTCGCGCGCGATGCCGTTGACCACGTACACGTTCAGGCCCACCGGCGGCGCGGTGAGGCCGATGCCCACCGTCATCAGCACCAGGATGCCGAACCAGATGGCCTTGGCATCGGGCGCCAGGCCGAAGAGATCGAGCGACATCACCGTCGGGAAAATAACAGGGATGGTGAGCAGCATCATCGACAGCTCGTCCATCACGCAGCCCAGGGCGATGTAGCCGAACAGCACCGCGCCCACGATGGCCAGCGGCGCGATGTGCAGGTGCCCCACCCAGTCCGCGAGGCGCGCCGGCATCTGCGTCAGGGCCAGGGCTGAATTCATCATGTCCGCGCCCAGGAAGATCATGAACACCATGGCCGAGGTCTCGGCGGTGCCGAGGAAGGCGCGGCGCACGCCTTCCATCGTCAGTTCGCGCCGGGCCAGCGCCACCACGAAGGTGCCCACCGCGCCCACGGCGGCACCTTCGGTGGGCGAGAAGATGCCCTGGTAGATGCCGCCGAAGACGATGACGAAGATCAGCGCGATGGGCCACACGCCGAGCAGCGAGCGCCAGCGCTGCGCCCAGCTGGCGCGGGCGCTGGGCCGCGCCAGCTCGGGCTGGAAGCGGCACCACAGCGCGATGACCAGCAGGTAGCCGACGGTGGCGAGGATGCCCGGCAGCATGGCCGCGGCGAAGAGCTTGGCCACGTTCTGCTCGGTGAGGATGGCGTAGACCACCAGCGGCACCGAGGGCGGAATGAGGATGCCCAAGGTGCCCGCGCTGGCCAGCGACGCGGTGGTGAGCCGGCCGTGGTAGCCCAGCGCCTTCATCTCCGGGTAGGCCACCTGCGTGATGGTGGCGGACGTGGCCACCGACGAGCCGCACACCGCACCGAAGGCCGCCGCCGACAGCACCGACGCCATCGCGAGCCCGCCACGGATGTGCCCCACGAAGGCCGCCGCCGCCTGGAACAGCGCGCGCGACAGGCCGCCCTGCGTCGCGAACTGCCCCATCAGCAGGAACAGCGGGATCACCGACAGGTCGTACACCGTCAGCCGCGCCACGGCACTGCCCTTCAGCAGGTTCAACAGCGCCATGTCGTTGGCCAGCGCCCAGTAGCCCAGCGCGCCCGGAATGAACATGGACGCGGCGATGGGAATGCGCAGCGCCATCAGCACCAGCATTCCCGCAAACATCAGCAGGCCGATGGCGGTGGCGTTCATGGGGATACCTTCGGGCGACGCCCTGCGCTGGCGCCCAGCCCCTGGCCAGTGCGGTCCGGCGGGCTCAAGGCTCCTCCTGCCGCGACAGCGCCGCGGACGCTTCGGGGGGCTCGGGAAGCGCCTCCGGCAGCGCCGGCTGGCCCTGCAGCAGGCGCCCCGCCTGCCACACGCCGATGACCGAGGTCAGCGCCAGGCCGGGGGCCAGCATCGCGTAGGCCCACCACATCGGCAGGCCGAGGATCATGGTCTGCTCGTCGGCGGAATGCACCGCCACCGCGCCGGCCGCGGTGCGGATGGACAGCAGCGCGCACATCAGCGCCAGCAGCAGCGCGCCAATCCCGTCCAACACCCGGTTGGCGCGCGGCTTCAGGCCCTGGGTGAAGAAGTCCACGATGATGTTGCCGCCGTGCAGCTGGCACCACGGCAGGCACAGCGAGATGCACAGCGCGATGCCGACCTGCATCAATTCGACGTCACCGGGAATCGGCGTGCTGGCCAGCGCGCGGCCGGCGATGCTGGCCACCGTCATCAGCGCCAGGCCGCTGGCCACCAGCCCGCCAACCAGCGCGAAGCGCCGCGCCAGTGGAATCAGGAGCGCCTGCACTACTTCTTGTACTTCTGCAGCAGGTCGCGCGCGTCCTGCAGCATCTGCTGCCCGGGCAGCCCCTTCTTGTCCATGTCGCCCACGAAGTCGCGGTACAGCGGCTGCGAGGCCTGCACCCAGTTCTGCAGCTCGGACGCGGGGATCGTGTAGAAGGTGTTGCCCCGCTCCTGCGCCAGCTTGCGGCCGGCGGCCTGGCTGTCGTCCCAGATCTTCCCGATCTCCTGCGAGAACTGCGCGCCGCTGTGGGCGTCGATCACCTTCTTGAGGTCGGGCGGCAGCGCGTCGTACTTGGCCTGGTTCATCGCGAAGACGAACACCGCGCTGTACAGCGCCGGGCGGCTGGGGTCGGTCTCGCTGTGGTACTTGACCATCTCGTGCAGCTTCAGCGAAGGCATCACCTCCCAGGGCAGCAGGAAGCCGTCGATGGTGCCCTTGCTCACCGCATCCACGATGGCCGGCAGCGGCATGCCGACCGGCGAAGCGCCCAGCGCCGCCAGCAGCTTGTTGGTCTGCCGCGTCGGCGCGCGCATCTTCAGGCCCTTGAAGTCCGCCAGCGTCTTCACCGGCTTGTCGCGGGTGTGCACGTAGCCTTCGTCATGCACCCAGATGGCGAGGATCTTGGTGCCGGGGAATTCCTTCAGCGCGTACTTCTGCAGGTAGTCCCAGGCGGCGCGGGCGCCGGCCTCGGCCGAGTTGGTCATGAAGGGCAGCTCGAAGACTTCCAGCGCCGGGAAGCGGCCCGCGGTGTAGCCCGGCAGGGTGATGACGAGGTCGGCCACGCCGTCCTTCACCTGGTCCACCAGCTGCGCCGGCGTGCCGCCCATCGACATGGCCGGGAAGACCTGGCACTTCATCTTGCCGGCCGACTCCTTGGCGATCTTGTCGCACCAAGGCGTGATGAGCTGCACCGAGGCCATGGCCTGCGTGTTCCAGATGTGGTGGAACTTCAGCGTCACCTCCTGCGCCTGGGCCGCACCGGCCAGCGCGAGCGTGGCAGCCAGGGCCAGCGCGCCACGAAGCATCTTCCTCATCGACGTCTCCTCGTTCGAATTGAGCGCCATCATCAATGGCACCGGCGGCGAAGGCATGCGTGAAAACGCCAGTGCGCCCTCGGTGCCCAGGGCGCCCAAGGCGCCCGGGGCGTCGTCAACGGCCGCCCCACACTTCCGCGGCCGTCTCCACCACCAGGCGCAGCTTGGCGCGCTGCGCTTCCACGGCGATGTTGTTGCCGTGCACGGTGCTGGAAAAGCCGCATTGCGGCGACAGGCACAGCTGCTCCAGCGGCGCGTACTTCGCCGCCTCGTCGATGCGGCGCTTCAGCGTGTCCTTGCTCTCCATCTCGCCGAACTTGGTGGTCACCAAACCCAGCACGACGATCTTGCCCTTGGGCAGGTAGCGCAGCGGGCGGAAGTCGCCCGAGCGGTCGTCGTCATATTCCATGAAGTACGCGTCCAGGTTCATCTCGGCCAGCAGCGCCTCGGCCACGGGTTCGTAATTGCCGGCGGCGGCGTGCGTGCTCTTGAAATTGCCGCGGCACAGGTGCATGGCCAGCGTCATGCCGGCGGGCTTCTGCGCCACCACCTTGTTGATGAACTGCGCATAGCGGTGCGGCAGCTCGTTCGGGTCGTCGCCACGCTGGCGCGCGGCTTCGCGCATCTTCTCGTCGCAGAGGTACGCCATGTTGGTGTCGTCCATCTGCACGTAGGTGCAGCCGGCGGCGGCCAATGAACGCAGCTCGTCGCCGTAGGCACGCGCCACGTCGTCGTAGAAGTCGGGGTCCAGTTCCGGGTAGGCCTCGCGGCTGATGCCGGCGCGGCCGCCGCGGAAGTGCAGCATCGTCGGCGACGGGATGGTCACCTTGGGAACGCAGCCGGCGACGCCGGAGGCGTCGACGCGCGACTTCAGGTACTCGAAGTCCGCGCGCTGGATGTCCTTGGCGTGGCGCACCTTGTCCGTCACCCGCATCACGGGCGGCGCCAGCTCCTCGGTGCCGTCGGGCTTGCGGATCGTCACTGGGATGTCGGTCTTCACGCCGCCCAGCTGTTCCAGGAAATCGATGTGGAAATAGGTGCGGCGGAACTCGCCGTCGGTGATGCTCTGCAGGCCCACGTCCTGCTGGAACTTCACGATCTCGGCGATGGCCTGGTCTTCCACCGCGCGCAGCTGCGCCGGCGTGATGGCCTGGCGGGCGGCCTGCTCGCGCGCCTCCAGGAGGTACTTCGGGCGCAGGAAGCTGCCAACGTGATCGGCGCGGAAGGGCGGGGTGCTGCGGTGGCTCATCGGCAAAGCTCCTGGCGCGTGAACGTGAACAAGCCATTGTGGAAGGCTCATTCCTCGCCGTCGCCCCGGAGCGGCCCGGGGTCGAACCAGCGAATCGCCCATAACAGCTAT
>CBIHPZ010000428.1:0-4306 GCA_966211865.1 uncultured Aquabacterium sp. | reverse complement strand
TGCCGAGGACGTCTCGGTGCCCTCCGCCGGAGACCCCCATGTCGCAAGCCGCCTTCCTGTTCGATGCCCCCGCCGTCCCGGCCGCCGCACAGGCCGTGCGCCTGGCCGCCACCACCCGCCGCCACCAGCCGCAGGGCGTGGACGAGGTGGGCTTCGAGATCGGCTGGGACTTCGCCCGCCACCGCCTGACGCCGCCGGTGGCCCACCTGCATGCCGACAACCCGGTGCGCCAGGGCTGGAGCGCGGCGCGCGTGGTGTTCGGCGCCCGCACGCTGCGGCCCACGCTGGCGGTGCGCCAGTGGCTGGAACTGCGCCTGGCCGCCTGGCAGCGCGGCCGCGAATTCGAGAACGTGCAGGTGACGCCGCACTTCATCGCCCAGCTGCAGGTGCCGCAGTGCCCGGTCACCGGCAGCACGCTGGCCACGGGTGACGCGGTGGCCCAGTCGGCCCACCCGCCGATGCCGGCGCGCTTGAACCAGAAGGCCGCGTACGCCGCCGGCAACCTGGCCCTGCTCAGTGACACCGCCCGCGCCGCGGCCGAGGGCCTGGACTGGCGCCAGGCGCTGGCGCAGGCCGAGGAGGCGGAAGCCGCCGGCGAATCCACCCGCCGCGGCCTGACCCCGCTGCAATGGCGCCGCCTGGCCGGCCTGATGAGCCTGGCCACGCCGCTCGACCATGCGCAGGCCGCCGCGCTGCCGCTGCTGGTGCTGCCGCCCAACCGCGTGCGGGTGCTGAACCCGGTGCAGGCGCTGCAGGTGATGCTGACGCTGCAGTTCTGCCAGGCCGGCTACGCGCGCCGCCTGGTGGGGCTGGCGGCGCTGATGCCGTCCAGCGAACTGCGCCAGGCCTTCCAGGTCTTCATGCACACGCTGCTGGCGCGCCGCCTGGCCGCTGGTCCGGCGATCGAGGGAACGGCGATGCGCGCCGCGATGGAACAGGCCTGGGCCGACGCGCTGGTGCAGCGCCGCTGGCAGCGCCTGGCGTCACGCCTGTCGGCGGCCGATTGCGAACAGCTGCTGCAGCGTGCCGCTCGGCGCGGCCTGATCGGCCCCAGCCAGCGCTGGCAACCCGCGGAAGCGGCGGTGGAAGGCTGGGCGCTCGACAGCGCGGGCCTGGCGCGGCGCGAGCCGCTGCAGCAGGCTCAGTCGGCGATCTCGGCGACGGCCGGTGTCGTGTCGGCGAACGCGATGTCGCACTGAGCCACGCCCACCGGGCCGCCCCCCTCGGGCAGCGCGCGCAGGCGCGGCTCGCAGTAGGCGGCCAGCTGCTGCACGCTCAGCGGCCCCTGGCCGCCGCAGTAGGCCAGCGCCGGGCCCAGGCTGGTGGCCACGCATTCCAGCGCGGCGGGCGTCGGGTCCAGCTGGTAGATGGCGTTGTGGCAGCGCAGCAGCGCCGCCGTGGGCCGCTGGCTGTGGCCGGCCACGGCCATCGCCGCCACCAGTGCCTGCACCAGCGCATCGCCGCGCAGCTGGCGTGGCCAGTGGTCGATGTCGTGCGGCCGGCGGTCGGCGCTGCGGTCCAGCAGGCAGAGCAGTCCGTTGCCGTGCTCGAACACGCCGTCGGGGTGGGCCACCAGGCTGGCCAGGGTGTACTGGCCACGCTCGCCCTGCGCGTGCAGCGCCGTCGGGCGGTCGGGCGCGAAGAGGGGCAGCAGGCGCTCGACCCAGTCGGCCGCCGCGTCCACGCGCTCCGCATCGAAGAAGTGCACGCGCACCCGCACGCCCAGCAGTTCCTGCTCGTCGTCCCAGCGCAGGGCGCGATCCGTGTGGGGGATGGAGGCGGTCATGGTGGCGTTCTCCCGGCGTCGGCCCGAAAGTGAGCGAGAAGGTCGGCGCGCCGGTCAGCGCGACGTGACGGTGGTGGCGCCCGCTGCGCCCCCTGCGGCGCGGGCGGACGACGGAGCGCCGTGCATCGCCGAGCTGACCCACCAGGCCGAGGTCAGCGCGAACATCAGCACCGCGGCGCACGCCAGGTGCACGCCCAGCGTGGCGCGGCGCACGGGCGCACCGGCGTTGGGCACGGCCCAGGTCTGCGGGCTGCGCGCATCGGCGGCAGCCGGTGCCCGGGCGGCGGCGCGTTGCGCCTCGCTGGCATCCACCAGCACCCAACGCAGCCCGGAGACACCGCTGCGTTCCACCGTGGCCGCAATCTGCACCTGGATCATGGTTCAGCTCCCTTGTTGGTCTTGCGTCGCCACGTGCCCGCGGCGCCAGCGCGACTGTGTTCTACCGGCCGCGTGTGGCACGGTGTTGACCGCGGGGTCAGCGTGACAAACCACCGAATGCGCTGACCGGCGCGGCCACCGGCGGCACCGAGTCCTCGCCGGCATCGGCCAGCCGCCCGCGCAGCCGCGCCGCCAGGTCCAGCGGCAGGTGGTGCTCGAAGGCCAGGCGCAACCAGGTGCTGGCGGCACCGCCCAGGAAGCCGAAGGTGCCGAACACGAGCCCGGTGGACACCAGGTCCTCGACGTGCCGGAACAGGCCCAGGCCGATGGCCGCAAAGGCGCAGGCCCAGCCCAGGCCGGCCAGCACCACCAGGAAGACATGGGGGGTGACGCGATTCATCCTGAAGCTTTCGGCAGGCGCGGGCGGGTTCTTGAGTGAACGACGGCACGCTTGGGCGCGCGGCTATGCTTCGCGCCCATGTCCACGCCCCCGCCTGCCTTTCGCGATGCCGCCGAACAAGCCCGGCTCGACGCCGAACTGGTCGCGCTGATCGAGCACAAGATCACGTTCAACCAGGTGCTGGGCCTGAAGGTGCAGCAGCTGCGGCCGGACTTCCTGGTGCGCTTCGACATGCGGCCCGAACTCGTGGGCCACGCGCACTACGGCCGCCTGCACGGCGGCGTGATCTCCGCCACGCTGGACGCGATGGGCGGCTGCGCGCTGATGCTGGCCATCGCCGACAAGCACGCGGCCGAGACCACCGAGCAGGTCATGCACCGCTTCGTCAAGATGGGCACGATCGACCTGCGGGTGGACTTCCTGCGCCAGGGCGTCGGCAGCCACTTCATCGCCAGCGCCGAGGTCATGCGCCTGGGCGGCCGCGTGGGCTCCACGCAGATGCGCCTGCACAACGACGAGGGCACGCTGATCGCGACGGCGGCAGCGGCCTATATCGTGAGTTGAGCGTCCACCCGGCGTTCGTTTCACCCGCCAGTTCCACCCGCCAGTTCCTTCCCGCCACCGCCCTGCCCCGACCCATGCGTCCGACCGCGTTTCGCACCGCCCTCGCCGCCGCCGTGCTGGCCTGCACGTCCCTGGCCACGCCCGCCCAGCGCGGCGACGCGGCTGCGCGGCCCGTCGCCCCGCGTGGCCCGCTGGCCGCCGACGAGCTGGCCAACATCGAGGTCTTCAAGCGCCTGTCGCCCTCGGTGGTGCACATCACCACGCTGGAGGTGGCGCGCGATTTCTTCTCGCGCAGCGTGCAGCAGGTGCCGCGCGGCACCGGCACCGGCTTCGTCTGGGACAACCAGGGCCACGTGGTGACGAACTTCCACGTCATCCAGGGCGGCGACGCCGCGCGCGTGACGCTGGCCGACCAGAGCACGCACCGCGCCACGCTGGTGGGCGCCTTCCCCGACCGCGACCTGGCGGTGCTGAAGATCAACCTGCCGCGCGAGAAGCTGCAGCCCATTCCCATCGGCACCAGCCGCGACCTGCAGGTGGGGCAGAAGGTCTACGCCATCGGCAACCCCTTCGGCCTGGACCAGACATTGACCACCGGCATCGTCAGCGCGCTGAACCGCGAGATCGACTCGGTGAACCAGCGCAGCATCCGCGGCGTGATCCAGACCGACGCGGCGATCAACCCCGGCAACTCCGGCGGCCCGCTGCTGGATTCGGCCGGTCGGCTCATCGGCGTCAACACCGCCATCTACAGCCCCTCGGGCGCCAGCGCCGGCATCGGCTTCGCGATTCCGGTGGACGAGGTGAACCGCATCGTGCCGCGCCTGATCAAGGACGGCCGCATCACCCGGCCCGCCCTGGGCGTGTCGGCCATGCCCGAGCAGGTGCAGCGCGCGCTGCGCCTGCCCGACGGCGTGGCGCTGCTGCAGGTGACGCCGCGCGGCCCGGCCGAGCGCGCCGGCCTGCAGCCCTTCCGCCGCGCGGCCGACGGCGGCATCGTGCACGGCGACGTCATCACCGCCATCAACGACGAGGCGATCCAGAACCTGGACGACATGCTGACCGCGCTGGAAAAGCGCCAGCCCGGCGAGACGGTGACGCTGACCGTGGTGCGGGAAGGCCGCACGCGCAAGGTGAGCGCGGCGCTGGCCGGCAGCGACTGAACACCACCAGCGCCC
>CBIHPZ010000427.1:0-4310 GCA_966211865.1 uncultured Aquabacterium sp. | reverse complement strand
TCCTTCCTGCGCGGCAAGCTGAAGAGCTACGGCAGCGACATCAAGACGGCCGAGGAGTTCATCGACCGCATCGCGTCGAAGTCCAGCACCACCGGGCAGCTGTACTGGGTGAAGCTGCCCGACGGCCGCGAGATCCCGGCCGGCGATTTCCTGCGCATCGAGCTCGTGCGGCTCGACAAGGCGGCGGCCGCGGCGTCGCGCTGACCCAGCGCAGGGCCTGCCAACGGCGGCAGCGCCCACAATGGGCGCCATGGTCGGACCCAAGCCCACTTCGTTCACGGCGCTGAATTCGCTGGCGGCTCTGAAGGAGCGCGCGCTGCCCTCCGGCCGGCCAGGCGGTCACCCATGAACGCCTCGTCCTACCTGAAGCTGTCGGTCGTGGTGGCGCTGGCCACCATCGGGCTGAAGACGGCGGCCTGGGCCGCAACCGGCTCGGTGGGCCTGCTGTCGGACGCGCTGGAGTCGCTGGTCAACCTGGCGGCGGCCCTCTTCGCGCTGATGATGGTGACCTGGGCGGCGCAACCCGCCGACGACGAGCACCCTTACGGCCACCACAAGGCCGAGTACTTCTCCGCCGGTTTCGAGGGCGTGCTGATCGTCGCCGCGGCGCTGGCCATCGTGTGGGAGGCGATCGGCCGCTTCCAGCATGCGCGGCCGCTGGAATCGCTGGGCCTGGGCGTGGCCCTCTCGGTGGGCGCGTCGGTGCTGAATGGCGTGCTGGCGGTGGCGATGCGGCGCGCGGCGCACGCGCAGCGTTCGGAGGCGCTGGCGGCCGACGCCAAGCACCTGATGACGGATGTCTGGACCTCGATCGGCGTCGTGGTCGGCATCGCCGCGGTCCAGTTCACCGGCTGGCTGTGGCTGGACCCGGTGATCGCGATCGCCGTGGCGGCCAACATCGCGCTGGAAGGCTGGCGCCTGGCGCGCCGGTCGGTGGACGGGCTGATGGACCGCGCCATCGAGACGCCGGTGCGCCAGCAGATCGAGCGCACCCTGGCCGGCTTCGAGCACCACACCATCCGCTTCGACCACCTGACGACGCGGCGCGCCGGCCAGCGCCGCTTCGTGGACATGCACATGCACATGCCAGCCGACTGGTCGCTGCGCCGCGCGGCCGCGCTGCGGGCCGCCGTGGAGCAGGCGCTGATGAGCGCGGTGCCCGGCCTGCGCGCCACCATCCAGCTGCTGCCGCTGGACGTGGAAGCGCATTTCGACGACGAAAAGGACCTCCTGTGATCGGATTGATCCAGCGCGTGGCCGAGGCCCGCGTGACCGTGGATGGCCGCGTGACCGGCGAGATCGGCCCCGGTTTGCTGCTGCTGGTGTGCGCCGAGCCGGACGACACCGAGGCGCAGGCGCTGAAGCTGGTCGAGAAGCTCCTGAAGCTGCGCATCTTCAGCGACGAGGCCGGCAAGATGAACCGCAGCGTGGTCGACGTCGGCGGGGGCCTGCTGATCGTCAGCCAGTTCACGCTGGCGGCGGACCTGGCGGGCGGCAACCGCCCGAGCTTCAGCGGCGCGGCGGGCCCTGAGCTGGGCCGTCGGCTCTACGAGAAGGTGGTGGAACTTGCCCGGGCGCGGCACCCGCAGGTGGCGACGGGCGAGTTCGGGGCCGACATGAAGGTCGGCCTGGTGAACGACGGACCGGTGACGATCCCGATCCGCATCAGCTGAGGTTGCGGCGCCGGGTCCATCGGCTGACAAGGACCCGCAAGTCCAGAAGCAGCGCGGCCGCCCGTGGGCGGCCGCGCGTTGGTCAGGCCGCGAAACTCAGTCGGCGTACTGGCCGGCGGCCTTGATGACGGGGCCCCACTTGTTGATCTCGGCCTCGACGAACTTCTTGTGGTCGGCACCGTTGACGCGCGCGTCGGAGACCACCACCGCGCCCAGGGCTTCCTCGC
This sequence comes from uncultured Aquabacterium sp., assembly GCA_966211865.1. Lineage (GTDB taxonomy): Bacteria > Pseudomonadota > Gammaproteobacteria > Burkholderiales > Burkholderiaceae_C > Pseudaquabacterium. The sequence continues at coordinate 2,410 of CBIHPZ010000427.1, read as the reverse complement.
GCTTGATGAACTCGGGGTCCTTCAGCGCGGCCTTGAGAGCGGTGTTGATCTTGTCCAGCGCCGCCTTGGGCGTGCCCTTCGGGGCGTACAGGCCGTGCCAGATGGACACGTTGAAGCCCTTCACGCCGGCTTCATCCATCGTGGGCAGCTTGGCCAGCGCCGGCGTGTGCAGGCGCTTGGGGGTGGTGACGGCGAAGGCCTTGATCTTGCCGGCCTCGATCTGGCCGGTGGTGTTCGTGGTCTGGTCGCACATGATGTCGACCTGGCCGCCCAACAGGTCGTTCATGGCCGGCGCGGTGCCCTTGTAGGGAACCGTGGTCATGTCGATCTTCAAGCTTTGCTGCAGCAGCAGGCCGCACAGGTGCGAAGCGGCGCCCAGGCCGGCGTTCGCCAGGTTGATCTTGCCCTTGTTCTGCTCCAGCCATTTCAGCAGCTCGGCCATGTTGTTGGCCGGCAGCGTGGGGCGGCCGACGACGGTCATCGGCACCTCGTTGATCATGCCGACGTACTCGAAGTCGTCCAGGGTCTTGTACGGCAGGCTGCGGTACAGGGCCGGCGAGGTGGCCATGCCGATGTGGTGCAGCAGCAGCGTGTAGCCGTCCGGTGCGGACTTGGCGGCCTTGGCCGCGCCCAGCGTGCCGCCGGCGCCGCCGACGTTTTCAATGATCACGGGCTGGCCCAGCTTCTGGCGCAGCACATCGCCCAGGTCGCGCGCCACCTTGTCGGTGGGGCCGCCGGCCGCGAACGGCACGACGATGGTGACCGGCTTCTCGGGGTATTCGGCAAACGCCGCGGCGGCCAGCATCGACGCCACGGTGGCGATCAGCAGCTTCTTCATCTCTGTCTCCTGGAGGCCTGGGCGTTCGCCCAGCTGAACAATCGGAAGCCTGGATGCTAAGGAAGCGGCGCCGCCACGGACTACGGGAACTACCTACGGGGGCCTCGGGGTTTGTGCCAAATCAGCCTTTCTCGGCCTTCGCGCGCTCCAGCCACTTCAGCGGTAACTGCGCGCGTCCTCGATCACCTTGCCGTCGTTGGGCAAGGCGCCGGGCGTGATGAATTCGATGTCGGCACGCAGCTTGGTCACGTCGCGCACGCTGCCGGCGATGGCGCTGGCCAGCCCCTCCGGCGCCTGAGCCACTTCAGCGCGCAGGGTCATCTGGTCGTTGGCCATCTCGCCACTCACCACCAGGCGCGCCCGCACCACTTCCGGATGGCGGCGCATGATCTCCGCCACCTGGCTCGGGTGCACGAACATGCCGCGTACTTTCGCCGTCTGGTCGGCGCGGCCCAGCCACCCCTTGATGCGCGCGTTGGTGCGGCCGGTGGGGCAGGCGCCGGGCATCACCGCAGAGAGGTCGCCGGTGCCGAAGCGGATCAGCGGGTAATCCGGGTTCAGCACGGTGACCACCACCTCGCCCACCTCGCCGTCGGGCACCGGGTCGCCGGTGCCGGGGCGCACGATCTCCAGGATCACCGCCTCGTCCAGCACCAGGCCTTCGCGGGCCGGCGTCTCGTAGGCGATGAGGCCGGCGTCGGCGGTGGCGTAGCTCTGGTAGGCCTCGATGCCGCGCTCGCGCAGCCAGTCGCGCAGCGAAGGCGGGAAGGCCTCGCCGCCCACCATGGCCTTGGTGACCGAGCCGATGGGCGTGCTGGTTTCCGCGGCCTTCTCGACCAGGATCTTCAGGAAGCTCGGCGTGCCGATGTAGCCGTGCGGCTTGAGGTCGGCCACCGCCTGCAGCTGCAGTTCGGTGTTGCCGACGCCGCCAGCGAAGGTGGTGCAGCCCACCGCATGGGCGCCCGCTTCCATCATGGCGCCGGCGGGGGTCAGGTGGTAGCTGAAGCTGCAGTGCGCCAGGTCCCCGGCGCGGAAGCCGGCGGCGTGGATGGAGCGGGCCATGCGCCAGTAGTCGCGGCCTTCGCCTTCGGGCTCGTAGATGGGGCCCGGCGACTGGAACACCCGGCGCGCGCCGCGGCCACCGGCAACGCCCCGCCAGCCGATGGCGGAGTAACCGCCAAAAGGATCGGCCGCGCGGCGCGCCTTCTGGCGTTCCAGCAGCTCGTGCTTGCGCAGTACCGGCAGGCGCGCCAGGGCGGCGCGGCTGGTGACGGTGGTCGCGTCCACGCCGTCCAGCAGCTCGGCCATGGCCGGGCTGGCGCGCTGCGCCTGCGCCACCTGCGCGGGCAGCGCGGACAAAAGCGCCGCTTCACGCGCCGATGGGTCGCGCGCTTCCAGCGCGTCGTAAAAGCTGTTCATCGATCCTCCTCGGTCCAGCGCGCGAGCCGGCGCTTCACTTCATCGGTGAACTTGCGCACGTCCGGGCTGCCAGCCAGCCTGAAGCTGTCCCACTCGGGCGTGCCGCCGCGCATCGGCCGCTTCGCCAGGCGCGCGTCGATGTGATGCTCGGCC
>CBIHPZ010000426.1:0-4311 GCA_966211865.1 uncultured Aquabacterium sp. | reverse complement strand
GAAGGGCGGCAGCACCTGGAGCCACATCCAGATCGCCAACCGGCCCGACGCCATCCACACCACCAAGGTCGACACCGCCAAGGCCGACCTCGTGATCGCCTGCGACGCCATCGTCGGCGCCCACAAGTACACGCAGCAGGTGATGCAGCCGGGCCGCACCTTCGTGGCGCTGAACAACCACGGCACGCCCAGCGCGGCCTTCGTCACCAACCCGAACTGGCAGTTCCCGGCCGGCAGCTGCGAGGCCGCGCTGGCCCAGGCCGCGGGCCGCGACAACCTGCGCAGCTTCGACGCCGAGCAGGTGGCCGTGCAGCTGCTGGGCGACAGCATCTACACCAACCCGCTGCTGATGGGCTACGCGTGGCAGATGGGCCGCATTCCGCTGGGCCACGCGGCCATCATGCGGGCCATCGAGCTGAACGGCGTCCAGGTGGACAACAACAAGGCCGCCTTCGAATGGGGCCGCCGCTGCGCGCACGACCTGGCCTCGGTGCAGGCGCTGTTCAAGGCCGCGCAGGTGATCGAGATCGTGCGCAAGCCCTCGCTGGACGAGCTCGTCAAGAAGCGCGTGGACTTCCTGACCGGCTACCAGGACGCGGCCTATGCCGCCACCTACCAGGCCTTCGTCGAGAAGGTGCGCGCGGCCGAAGACCCGCTGGGCAAGGGCCGGGCGCTGACCGAAGCGGTGGCGCGCTACCTGTTCAAGCTGATGGCCTACAAGGACGAGTACGAGGTGGCGCGCCTGCACACCGACCCCGCCTTCCTGGCCAAGATCGAAGGCATGTTCGAAGGCGACTACAAGCTGGTGCACCACCTGGCGCCGCCGCTAACGGCCAAACGCAACGACAAGGGCGAGCTGCAGAAGAAGCCCTTCGGCCCGTGGATGCGCAGCGCCTTCGGCCTGCTGGCGAAGATGAAGGGCCTGCGCGGTGGTGCGTTCGACGTCTTCGGCAAGACCGAGGAACGGCGCACCGAGCGCCAGCTGATCGTCGAGTACCGCGCGTGCATCGAGGAGCTGCTGAAGGGCCTGAACGCGGGCAACGTGGCGCAGGCCGCTGAGATCGCGCGCATCCCCGAGGAGATTCGCGGCTACGGCCACGTGAAGGAGCGCCACCTGGCCGCGGCGCGCGCCAAGTGGAACGGGCTGATGGTGCGCTGGCGCCAGGGCGCGGCATCGACCGCCCGCGCGGCGTGATGCGCGTCTGACGCACGCCGAGGCCCACAGGTGCGCGCCCGATGCGCACCTGATCCCGGGCCTGTCAGGCGCGTGCCCGGTGCGCGCCTGTTGGCAGCCAGGGTGTCGCCGCTGCTGCGGCCGCACGCCCGCCCGATACAAGGTGGGCGGATGGGCTGGCAGGCCTGATGCAAGATGGGCTGATGGCCTCGACGACGACCCATCACCCCTGGCATGCCCTCACCGCCGCGCGGGCGCGCGACCCGATCGCGCGCGTGCCTTTCATGGTGCTGCACGGCGGCCAGCCGCACCCGGCCGGCTCGGTCGCCCGCGCGCACCTGCCCGCGCTGCGGCGCTGGCCGCACGCGCTGCGCATCGACCCCGAGCGGGTCACGCTGACGCTGCCGCCCGCCGCCCGCACCGACTTCTTCACCGAGGCCAACCGCCAGCTGCGCGACGACGGCCTGATCCGCGCCTGGCGCGACGAGACCTACCCGCTGCACTCGCTGGCCGACGGCACGCTGCTGGCCACCATCGAACGCGCGGCCTCGCGCTTCTGGGGCTCGCTGACCTACGGCGCGCACTGCAATGGCTACGTGGCCGATGCCGCGGGCCGGCCCACGGCGCTGTGGATCGCCCGGCGCGCCTACACCAAGCCCACCGACCCCGGCCTGCTGGACAACCTGATCGGCGGTGGCGTGGCGCATGGCCAGACGCCCGCCGAAGCGCTGGTGCGAGAAGGCTGGGAAGAAGCGGGCCTGACGCCCGAGCAGATGCAAGGCCGCCTGCAGGCCGGCCACATCGTCGAGCTGGCGCGTGACATTCCCGAAGGCTTCCAGCGCGAGCACCTGAGCGTCTATGACCTGGTGCTGCCCGACGGCCTGGTGCCCTGCAACCAGGACGGCGAGGTGCATTCGATCGAGTGCGTGGCCATCGGCGAGGCGCTGGCCCTGGCCGCCACCGAAGCGATGACGGTGGACGCCGGCCTGGTGACGCTGGACTTCGCGCTGCGCCATGGCCTGCTGGCGCGGGAAGCGCAGGCGGAACTCGAGGCCGCGATCACGCCGCTGCGCCGCGGCCCGGCGCTGCTGGCCTGATGCGTCGGCGCGGCCGGCGGCACGGCGCCGACGCAGGTCGCCGTCCCGAGCGAAGCGGCCGCGTGTATGCGGCCGCTTTGAAGCACCGGAACTTTTGCGTTCAATCAAACTGAAGCAGGGCATCAAGGCCGCTGAACCGAGGCGTTGGCACGCGTCGGCACACTGCGCCCCATGTCGACGCCACCCGCCACCCGCTACAGCACACCGGCCATCGCCTTGCACTGGCTGCTGGCGCTGATGATCATCGGCGCGCTGGGCATCGGCTTCTACATGACCGGGCTCGGCATGTCGCCGACGCGGCTGAAGCTCTACAACTGGCACAAGTGGGCCGGCGTCACCATCCTGGGCTTAAGCGCGGCGCGCCTGCTGTGGCGCCTGACGCACCGCCCGCCCGCCGACCTGCCGATGGCGGCCTGGCAGGCCCAGGCCGCGCATGCCGCGCACTGGGCGCTGTACCTGCTCTTCTTCGCGGTGCCGCTGGTCGGCTGGGCCTACAGCTCGGCCGCGGGCTTCCCCATCGTCTGGTTCGGCGTGCTGCCGCTGCCGGACTTCGTGAGCCCCGACAAGGCCCTGGCCGAGGCCATCAAGCCCTGGCACGGCCGCCTGGCCTACCTGCTGGCGGTCGTGGTGCTGCTGCACGTGGCGGCGGCCCTGAAGCACCACTTCATCGACCGCGACGGGCTGCTCTTGCGCATGCTGCCCGGCCGCGGCGCCTGATGTGCGCCGCCTGATGCATCCGCGCGGCGGCCTGCCCTCGTATGTGGCGCACCGTCACCCGACCCCTTTCGGAATCCACACCATGAACCGCCCCCTGTCCGCCTTCGCTGCCCTGCTGCTCGCCACCGCCGCCGTGGCCGCCGGCGCCCAGACCGTCGTCCCCGCGCAAAGCGAGATCGCCTTCGTCAGCAAGCAGATGGGCGTGCCGGTGGAGGGCAAGTTCAAGAAGTGGACGGCGCAGATCGCGCTCGACCCGAAGAAGCCCGAGGCCGGCAAGGTCAGCTTCGTGATCGACACGGGTTCAGCCAGCTTCGGCGCCGCCGAGACCGATGCCGAGGTGCCCAAGGCCGCCTGGTTCAACGTCGCCAAGTTCCCGCAGGCCACGTTCACTTCCACCGCCATCAAGCCCGCCGGCGCGGGCAAGTTCGAGGTCGCGGGCCAGCTCGTGATCAAGGGCGCCACGCACAACGTGGTGGTGCCGGTCGCCGTCACGCAGTCCGGCGCCAACAGCACCGCCACCGGCGCCTTCACCATCAAGCGCCTCGATTTCAAGATCGGCGAAGGCGAATGGGCCGACACCTCGATGGTCGCGAACGAGGTGCAGGTCAAGTTCAAGCTGGCGCTGACCGGCCTGGCACCGCTCTAAAACCCCCACCTGTTTCCTCACCCCGCGCCGTGCCCTCACGGCGGCGCGACGGGCGATCCGTTGCCCGCGCTTTCCACGTCTTTCAGGAGTCATCACGATGAAGATCCGCACCGCCCTCGCCGCCGCCGCGCTGGCCGCCACCGCCTTCGGCGCCCAGGCCCAGAGCGCCACCTACGCGTTCGACCCGACGCACACCTTCGTCACCTTCGAGATCGGCCACTTCGGCACCTCCACCAACCGCGGCCGCTTCGACAAGAAGACGGGCAGCGCGCAGCTCGACCGCGCCGCCAAGACCGGCAAGCTGGAGGTGACGATCGACACCGGCTCGATCAACACCGGCACCGAGCCCTTCAACAAGCACCTGCAGAGCAAGGATTTCTTCAACGTGGCCGAGTTCCCGACCGCGAAGTTCGTGTCGGAGAAGTTCACGTTCAACGGCGACAAGGTGAGCGAGGTGGCCGGCCAGCTGACGCTGCTGGGCAAGACCGCGCCGGTGACCCTGAAGGCCACCAACTTCAACTGTTATGACAACCCGATGCTCAAGCGCGAGGTCTGCGGCGGCGACTTCGAAACCACCATCCAGCGCAGCGCCTTCGGCATGGACTGGGGCCTGAAGATGGGCTTCCCGGACAACGTGCGCCTGCTGGTGCAGGTCGAAGCCATCAAGCAGTGAGCTG
>CBIHPZ010000425.1:0-4318 GCA_966211865.1 uncultured Aquabacterium sp. | reverse complement strand
ACCGGCGTGCCCCACTGGTCGTAGGCGGTGACGGAGGTGGCGTTGTTGTACGACTGCTCGTCCGTGGGATCGAACGGGTGGATGGCCGGATCCGGCGCGGCCAGGCGCTGGTCCAGGTTCAATTCGATGTTGACCGCCGAGGTCACCTTCGGCGGGATCGGCTTGGTGGGGAAGGTCAGCGGCACCGACTGGGAATCATTGAAGCCGCCCGTGGCCGTGACCGGGTAGCCCAGCAGCTTCTGGCCCGCGGCATTGACGATGTTGCCGTCCTTGTTCAGCTGGAACTGGCCGTTGCGGGAATAGACGGTCTGGCCGCCGGCGTCGAGCTGGAAGAAGCCGTTGCCGTTGATGGCGAGGTCCAGGCCGCTTTCCGTGGTGACGATGTTGCCTTGCGAGAAGCGCTGCGTGACGGAGGCCAGGTTCACGCCGATGCCGATGGGCGAGCCGCTGCCACCGCCCAGCGCATTGGCGTACATGTCGGCGAACTCGGCCCGCGAGGCCTTCGCACCGAAGGTGTTGGCGTTGGCAATGTTGTTGCCGATGACGCTCAGGTTCTTGCTGGTGGCGTTGAGGCCGGACAGGCCTTGCTGGAATGCCATGGTGGGCTCCTTACGGGTGCGGGTTCGGGTGCGGTCGCGCGGAATGCGGCGGGGTGTTCAGGATCCGGCGCGCGTCCTCAGGACGCGATGGCCTTGATGTCGCTGTAGGAAACGACACCGCTCTTGTCGAGCTCGACCGCCAGCTGGCCGCCGTCCGCATACACGGCGAGGACCTTGTCGGCAATCATGGCCTGGGTGTCGACCTTGACGCCCTTCAGCGTGGCGTTCACCTCGAAGGTCAGGCCGGTGGCGTTCTTCTTCGCGGAGGTCCAGTCGAAGGTGACGCGGCCGGGGCTCTGCTTGCCCAGGTCGATGGTGTCCACGACCTTGCCGTTCGCGTCCTTGATGTCCACCGACACCTTGTCGGCGGGGCCGGCCAGCGCGAAGCCGGCGCTGGTCTTGCCATCGGCATCGAGCGTTAGCGTCTTGCCGGGAATGAGCACGTTCTTGCCGATCAGCGACGCGGCCTGCATCGACTGCGAGGTGAACAGCGTGTTGCCCATCGCCGCGATGGACTTGTTCAGGTCGTCGATGCCGCTGACGGTGGAGATCTGCGCCATCTGCGTCGTGATCTGCGCGTTGTCCATCGGGTTCAGCGGGTCCTGGTTCTGCATCTGCGTGACCAGCAGCTTCAGGAAGCGGTCGGCGCTGGCAGCGTCGTCCTTCTTCGAGGTCGACGCGGTGCTGGTGCCGGAAGAAGTGCCGTTCAGGACGGACAGGTCGATGCTCATGGGTCAGCCTTTGCGGTTGCGGATCAGCCCTGACCCATCTGCAGCGTCTTCAGCAGCAGGCTCTTGGCGGTGTTCATCACTTCGACGTTGTTCTGATACGAACGCGAGGCCGAGATCATGTTGACCATCTCCTCGACCGGGTTCACGTTGCTGTAGGTCACGTAGCCATTGGCATCGGCCCCCGGGTGCTTGGGGTCGTGCACGCGGCGGCCGGGGGTGTTGTCCTCGACCACGTTGGACACGCGCAGCCCGGCGCCCTGCGGGCCGTTGCCCAGCTCGCCCATCAGCGTGGTCTGGAAGACGACCTGGCGCGCCTTGTAGGCCTGGCCATCGGGACCGGCGACGGTATCGGCATTGGCCAGGTTCGAGGCGACCGTGTTCAGGCGCTGCGACTGCGCGCTGACCGCGCTGCCGGAGACGTCGAAGATCTGGAACATGCTCATCGTTCAGCCCTCGTCAGCCCTGGTTGTGAGACTTCATCGCCTCGGTCATCGTGCGCATGTGGCCGTTGATGAAGCGCAGCGTGGCCTCGTACTTCACCGCGTTCTCGGCAAAGGCCGCGCGTTCGCGGTCCAGGTCCACGGTGTTGCGGTCCAGGCTGTCCTGCGGACCGGTGGCATAGAGCAGTTCGCCGTCGCTGCGGGCGCCGGCGGAAACGCTCATGTGGCCGCTGTTCGTCACCGCCATCGCGCCGGGGATGGCCGCGCCGCCGCTGGCCTGGCCGGTGGCCTCGCGCAGCGCCTTGGCGAAATCCATGTCGCGGGCGACGTAGCCCGGCGTGTCGGCATTGGCGATGTTTCCCGCCAGGAGACGCTGGCGCTCGGCCCGCAGCGTCAGCGCCGTGGCGTGGAAGTCGAGCGTGGAGGTCAGCGGGTTCATGCCGGGCATTGTGTGGAGTCACCTTCCGCAACATGAGCCCGAATAAAGCGTCCATCACCCGCCAATTCCCGCCACCGCGGGCCGCACGGCACGGCCACCATGGCGGGATGAAGAAGATCGCCCATGCCCCGCGTGCCGCCGGCCGAGCCACCGGCGCCCTCCACGCGCTGCGCGCTGCCGCCGCCGGTGCCGCGCTGGTGCTGGGCATGCATCAACCCGCCTGCGCCAACCCGCTCGGTGCCGGGCAGGCTGTGCAGCCCATCGCGGCGGCACCTTCCGCCGCTTCACATACGACCAGCCCTCCAGTCACGCCAGCCGCTTCGGCGATCGACCCCGCCTTCGCCGAACAGCTGCAGCGCCTGGCCACGGATTCGGCGCAGGCCGTGCTGGCCGACGGCACGCCGCCGGTGCGCATCGCGGTGGAGCTGGGCCAGCTGGACCCGCGGCTGCAGCTGGCGCCCTGCGCGCAGATCCAGCCTTATCTGCCAGCCGGCACGCGGCCGCTGGGCCGCACCCGCATCGGCCTGCGCTGCGTGGACGGCCAGGCGCGCTGGAACGTGTTCCTGCCGGTGACCGTCCGGCTGTTCGCGCAGGCCCTGGTCACCACCGCGCCGCTGCCCATGGGCACGCTGCTGCAGGCCAGCCATTTCACGATGGCCGAGGTGGACCTGGCCGAACGGCCGGACCCCGCCTTCACCACCACCGCCCCGGTGCTGGGCCGCACGCTGGCGCGCCCGCTGGGCGCCGGCGACGCGCTGCGCCGCAATGACCTCAAGCCGCGCCAGTACTTCCAGGCGGGCGACGTGGTGCGCGTCGTGGCGGTGGGTCCCGGCTATGCCGTCAGCGCCGAAGGCCAGGCCCTGAGCCATGGCATCGAAGGCCAGCCGGCGCGCGTGCGCACCGAGTCGGGCCGCATCATCACCGGCGTGCCGGCGGGCGACCGGCGTGTCGAGGTCGCGCTGTGACGATCGGTAAGGGAATTGGTAAGACAATCAGGCTTCGGCCCTGGTGGATCCCCCATTCGAGGGGAAGCAAAGAAAAGATGTGTGAAAGGCCTAAAGTCCGGCCGATCGCGGGCCGATACCCCGAGCATGTCTGAAGGGCAACGTCACCTGACAGGCCCCGTAGGAGTCCCACATGAAAATCGGTCCGATCGACAACAAGGCAGCGCTTCCCACCGTTGTCGCAGAACGCAAGCCCGGCCAGGCCAGTGCCCAGGCCGGTGGTGCTGAACCCAGCGCCAAGGTCGAGCTTTCCGCCGGCGCCCTGCTGGGCGCCAACGGCAACGACTCGGTCTTCGACGCCGACAAGGTGCAGCGCATTGCCGACGCCATCCGCGACGGCAAGTTCGAGATCAACGCGGAAGCCATCGCCGACAAGCTGATCGCCAACGCGCACGAGCTGCTGACCCCGCGTTCCGGCAACTGAACCCTGGCAGCCCACCCGGCCGCCATCCGTTCGTACCCTTCACCACCCACGGTACCGCCGCATGATCACGACGCCCGCTGAGCAGCATGCCCTCCAGCAGACGACCGACCTGGAGTCGGCGGTGTCCCGCGTCGAGATCGGATTGACCTCGCTGGGCGACGCACTGCGTGAACGTGATGCGCCCGCGGTCGAGACCCGTGCCAATGAACTCCACCGCGCGCTCGCCGCAGCGGTTCAGCACTTCATGCATGCCGCCCGCCATGGCGGCGTGCCCGAGCCGATGCGCCGCCGCCTGGCGCGCGTGAGCGCCCAGGTGGCCTCGCAGCGCGACGCGCTGGCCCGCGCCACCGCCGCCCTGGACCGCGCCATCGACGTGCTGCTGCCCGAGAGCACCCCGCCCGCCGGCACCGCCCTGTATGGCGCGCGCGGCCTGGCCGACGGCCTGCGCGGCGGCTCCTCCTTCGTCGCCTGATCGCGCCGGCCGCCTCGATCAAGACCCAGAGGCGAAACCGAAGGGCGGACCCCGCCGCTTGCCATTGACGGCCCCTGGCCGCGGCGCCCGCAGCCCACTCTCCCCTTGTCGACGCACACGGCCCAAAGGCCCTGCGCGTGATCCCTCGTTGCCGTGCCGCGTCGCCCGATGCACACTCGGCGCCCAAAGCGTACGTCTTGATACGTGTT
>CBIHPZ010000424.1:0-4339 GCA_966211865.1 uncultured Aquabacterium sp. | reverse complement strand
GCCGCCACGCCCTCGCTGGCCGAGCTGTCGCTGGAGCAGCTGGCCAACATCGAGATCATCTCGGTGACCCGCCGCCCGGAACGCCTCAGCGCGTCGCCCGCCTCGGTCTACGTCATCACGGCCGAAGCCATCCGCCGCTCCGGCGCCAGCACGCTGCCGCAGCTGCTGCGGCTGGCGCCTAACCTCCAAGTGGCGCAGGTCAACGCGCGGGAATGGGCCATCACCGCGCGTGGTTTCAACAACGCCATCGGTAACAAGCTGCTGGTGCTGGTGGACGGGCGCACGGTGTACACCCCGTTCTTCTCCGGCGTGTTCTGGGACCAGCAGGACCTGCTGCTCGAGGACATCGAGCGCATCGAAGTCATCAGCGGCCCGGGCGCTTCGCTGTGGGGCGCCAACGCGGTGAACGGCGTCATCAACGTCATCACCCGCGCCGCGGGGCGCGACGACGAGCCGCTGGCCATGCTGCAGGCCGGCACCGAGGACCGGCAGTTCGGCCTGCGCCTGGCCGGCCGCGCCGGCAGCCAGGGCCGTGTGCGCGGCTACGCCAAGCTCACCCGCTTCGGCGACACGCGGTCGGCCAGCAGCTCACCGCGCAGCGACGGCGGGCGCCACGACCAGGCCGGCTTCCGCGCCGACTGGATCGCCAGCGCAAACACCTTCACCCTGCAAGGCGATGCCTACGAGGGCCGGCACGAAGACCGGCCCATGGGCGCGCAGGTCTTGCCTGCGCTGGACTACGGCGGCGCCAACCTGCTGGCGCGCTGGACGCGCCGTTTCGACGATGGCAGCGACCTGCGCCTGCGCGCCTACGTCGACCATTCCCGGCGCGACGACCCGCTGCTGTACCGCCCCCGCGTCGAGATCGCCGACCTGGAGTTCAAGCACACGCTGGCGCCCGGCGGCCACCACCGCGTGACCTGGGGCGGCGGCTACCGCTACGCGCGCGACCGGGTGGACGCGGGCCTGTTCTTCGGCTTCCGGCCGGTGGAGCAGCAGTCACGCTGGCACAGCCTGTTCGTGCAGGACGAGGTCCAGCTGACGGAACGCCTGTCCGCCGACCTGGGCCTGAAGCTGGAGCACAACGACTACACCGGCACCGAGAAACTGCCCAGCCTGCGCCTGGCCTGGCAGCTGCAGCCCGAGCAACTGCTGTGGGCCGCGCTGTCGCGCGCGGTGCGCGCCCCGGCCCGGCTGGACCGCGACATCACGCTGCCGCCCCGGCCGCCCTTCATCATCGCCGGCGGCCCCGACTTCGTGTCCGAGGTGGCCCGCGTGCTCGAGCTGGGCTACCGCGGGCAGGGCGGGCCGCGCCTGAACACCTCGCTCACCGCCTTCCTGCACGACTGGGACCGCCTGCGCAGCGGCCAGCGGCCACCCAACGCGCAGGTGCAGAACATGATCGCCGGCCGCACCTATGGCCTGGAAGGCTGGGGCACCTGGCAGGCGCTGCCCACGCTGCGGGTGGCCGGCGGCTTCATGCTGCTGCGCAAGGACCTGCGCGTGCGCCCCGGCAGCACCGACCCGGAAGGCCCGCGCGCCCTGGGCAACGACCCGCGCCACCAGGCCAGCCTGCAGCTGACCTGGCTGGGCGTGCCCGGCCAGGTGTTCGACCTGGACCTGCGCCGCGTGGGCGCGCTGCCCTATCCCGCCGTGCCGGCCTACACCGCGGTGGACCTGCGCTGGACCTGGCGCCCCGCGGCGCGCTGGGACCTGGAATTCACCGCCCGCAACCTGCTCGACGCGGCCCACCCCGAATTCGGCACCGCCGCCAGCCGCGCCGAGATCCGCCGCCAGGCCCTGCTGCGCCTCAGGACCACGTGGTGACCCGATGGTGAACCCATGCTGACGCTCACCCGCGCCCGCCTGCTCCGCCTGGCCACGGGCCTGGCCGCCGGCGCCTTGATGGGCGGCCGCCCCGGTGGCGCGCTGGCCCAGGGCGTCACCCAGGCCACCGAGGCCGAGATCAAGGCCGCCTACCTGCTGCGCTTCATGGGCTTCGTCGAATGGCCGGACGCCGCCTTCGCCAGCCCCGATGCGCCCCTGCGCATGGGCGTGCTCGATGCCGACCAGGTTGCCACGGAGCTCACGTCCATGGCCCGTGGCCGCCTGCTGGGCCGCCGCCCCATCGTGCCGCAGCGCCTGCGCGGTGAAGACAGCGTGAACGGCCTGCACGCCCTCTTCGTCGGCCGCGACAGCAAGTCCCGCCTGGCGGGCCTGGTGGCCGGCGCCGGCGACCAGGCCCTGCTCACCGTGGCCGAGAACGGCGACACCCCGGTGCCCGGCAGCGCCATCACCTTCGTCGTCGTCGACGGCAAGGTGCGCTTCGACGTCGTGCTGCCGGTGGCCGAACAACTGCACGTGAAGATCAGCTCGCGCCTGCTGCCGGTGGCACGCCGCGTGCTGTCGGGAACCTGATGGCCATGCGCACGCCCGCCAGCTCGTCCAAGTCCGCCGCCCACCTCGCCGGCCGCGCCGCCGCCCGCGGGGCCGCCGGCTTCGTGCCGTGGCCGCGGTCACTGCGCTCGAAGATGATCGCCGTGGTGCTGCTGACCACGCTGGCCGCCCTGGCCGTGGCCCTGGGCGCGATGGTGGCCAACGACGTGCGCCGCTCCGAGCAGGCCTGGACCGCCGACCTCGTCACCCAGGCCGAACTGCTGGCCCAGGCGACCGTGCCCGCGCTGTCCTTCGACGACGCCAAGGTCGCGCGCGACTACCTGGGCCTGCTGCGCTTCAAGCCCCAGGTGCAGGCCGCGGCCGTGTACGACGCGCGCCAGCGCGTCTTCGCGTCCTATCCGCCCGACCGCGCGGCCAGCCATTTCCCCACCGGCGTCGAGCCCGACGGCGCCCGCATCGTGGGCGACCACCTGGTCGTCTTCAAGCGCGTGATCGACCGCGGCGAACTGCTCGGCACGATTTACCTGCGCGCCGAGCACGAAACCACCGACCGGGTGCTGGAATACACCGGCATTGCACTGAGCGTGGCCGCGCTGGCCATGCTGGTGGCCTGGGGCCTGTCCTACCGGCTGCAGCGCATCGTCACCAAGCCGGTCGAGGCCATCAGCCGCGTCGCCCGCGAGGTGGTCGAGCAAAAGGACTACTCGCGCCGCGTCGAACGCACCAGCGACGACGAGGTGGGCGTGCTGGTCGACTCCTTCAACAGCATGATGGCCGTCATCGAGCAGCGCACCGCCGAGAGCGAACGCGCGCTGCGCGACGCCGCGCGCGAGGTGCTGGAACGGCGCGAGGCGCAGCAGGAAGTGATGCGCCTGAACGCCGAGCTGGAACGCCGCGTGCGCGAACGCACCGCGCAGCTGGAATCCTCTAACACGGAACTGGTGCGTGCCACCGACACCGCCGAACGCGCCAACCGCGCCAAGTCGGCCTTCATCTCCAGCATGAGCCACGAGCTGCGCACGCCGCTGAACGCCATCCTCGGCTTCGGCCAGCTGCTGGCGTCAGACGGCCACGCCTTCGCGCCCAACAAGCAGCGCGAATTCATGCAGCACATCCTCAAGGCCGGCAACCATTTGCTGAACCTGATCAACGAGATCCTGGACCTGGCACGCATCGAGTCCGACAACGTGATGCTCTCGATGGAACCGGTGGGCCTGGACGCCATGCTCGACGAATGCCGCAGCATGATCGAGCCCACCACGCAGCGCCGCGCCATCCAGATGCACTTTCCGCCGCCCACCGGCCTGGCCGTGGGCGCCGACCGCACGCGCCTGCGCCAGATCCTGCTGAATCTGCTGTCCAACGCCGTCAAGTACAACCGCGACAAGGGCTCGGTGGTGGTCGACGCCAGGCCCATCGCCGACGGCCGCATCCGCCTGTCCGTGCAGGACACCGGCGCCGGCCTGCGCGCCGACCAGATCGCCGCCCTGTTCCAGCCCTTCAACCGCCTGGGCCAGGAAGCCGGCACCATCGAAGGCACCGGCATCGGCCTGGTCGTCACCAAGCGCCTGGTGGAACTGATGGGCGGCACCATCGGCGTCAACAGCACGCCCGGCGTCGGCAGCCTGTTCTACGTCGACCTGGCCCCGGCCGTGCTGCCCCTGCCGCGCATCACCGCCACCCCGCACGAGCAAGCCCCCACCCGCCACGGGCCGCCACAGCACCTGCTGCTGTACGTCGAAGACAACCCCGCCAACCTGGCGCTGATCGAGGAAGTGGTCGGCACGCGCGGCGATTTCCGGGTGATGTCCGCGCCGGACGCGCAGATCGGGCTGGAAATGGCCCGCACGCACCACCCGGACATCATCCTGATGGACTTGAACCTGCCGGGGCGCAGTGGCCATGAGGCCCTGGGACTGCTGCGGGCGGGCGCCTCGACGCG
>CBIHPZ010000423.1:0-4367 GCA_966211865.1 uncultured Aquabacterium sp. | reverse complement strand
TTCGACAGGTCCGTCAGCAGCTTCTGCTTCGCCTTCGGGTCACTGACCGCCTCCACCAGCATCGTGATGAAGGGTTCGCGATAACGCGAACGATCAGCGGCCTTCTTGACCACCACCTTGGCGATGGGGCCGAGGTGCGTGGCCAGGATCTTCTGTGCCTGCTCGATGGCCGCGTCCGACAGCCGGACCGCATCGGCCGCCACCGTGGGCGCGGCGCCCGCGACGGCGGTGCCGAAGGTGCCGCCGAAGGCCCCGCCGCCGGTGCTGCGCGTGCCGCCCAGGCTGCCGCCGGTGGCGATCGGCACGTTGCGCGTGGCGGCCAGGCTGATGAAGGCGCTGCGGGCCTCGGGGTTCGTCACCTGCTCGGCCAGCTTGGCGTAGAGCGACGCCAGGTCGTGGCACTCGCGCGCGGCGCGGCGCACCAGCACGCTGGCCAGCGGGCCGACGTGGCGTGCCAGCGAATGCTCGGCCTGCGCCAGGATGGACTTGTCCCAGTGCGTGACCGACCCGGCGGTGGACGGCGCGCCCACCGGCCCGGCCGACGCCGGCCGCATCGGCAGCTTGATGATGGTCTCGTCCGACACCGTGGGGCTCAGCGGCACGTTGGCCGAGGCGATCACCGCGGTGCGGAAGGCCTCGGCGCTGGGGAAGCGCCGCTCGGCCTGCTTGGCCATCGCGGTGGCGACGATGCCGTCGAAGCGGTCGCTGCGGTTCGCGTCTTCCACCAGCGAGGGCGGCGGCGCCACCTCGTGCACCACCTTGTACATCAGCGCCTCGGGCGAGCCCATGAAGGGCGCGCGGCCGGCGATCAGCTGGTACAGCACCACGCCCGCGGCATAGATGTCCACGCGGTGGTCGATCTGCGCGCCGATGAACTGCTCCGGCGCCATGTACATCGGCGTGCCGATCACGCTGTTGGCCTGGGTCAGCCCGGCCGCATCCACGCGGGCGATGCCGAAGTCGGCCACCTTGAGCTTGCCGGCACGGGTGACGATGAGGTTGGCGGGCTTGATGTCGCGGTGCCACACGCCGCGTTCATGCGCGTGCTGCAGCGCTTCCAGCAGCTGGCCGATGAGGCTCAGGATGTCCTCGTCGGTGAAGCGGATCTTGCTGGTCAGGTAGTGCGCGAGGGTGTTGCCCTCGACGTACTCCATCGCGATGTAGGCGACCGACTGGTCTTCGCCGAAGTCGTAGACGCCGACGATGCCCGGGTGCAGCAGCCGGCCCGCGGCCTGCGCCTCGTTGCGGAAGCGCGCCGCGATCGTCGCGCCCGATTCGCTGCCGTCGTCGAACTGGCGGCGGATGGTCTTCAGCGCCACCACCCGCTTGATGTCCGGGTCGTAGCCCTTGTAGACCACGCCCATCGCGCCCTGGCCGAGCACTTCGGTGATCTGGTACTTGCCGAGACGTTCGGGATGGTTCACGGGCGGACTTACGGGGACGCGCGGTCGGCGGACGCCACCATGGCGCCCGTCGGGTTATCGGTCAGCTGTCCAGCATCTTCATCGCCTGCACGACGCTGGCGCGCATGCGGGCGAAGGAGTCGGCCAGAACGCCGATTTCGTCACGGCTCTTTCTCGCGAAATCGGGCGCTTCGAGGTCGCCCTGGCTGACGCGGTCGGCCAGCGCGGACAGCTGCGTCACCGGCCGCACCACGACGAACCAGATCATCAGGTTCAGCACGATGCCCACCGCGACGAAGACGCCGATCAGCGATCCGACGAAGACCTTGAAGGTTTGTTCGGCGCGCTTCAGCGGCAGTTCCATCGGCACCGACATGATTTGCGCCGACACCACCTCGTTCAGGTTCCAGCCGAAGCCGTTGGCCGGGCCGTACTTGTCGACCATGGTCTTGGGCGCCGCTTCCACGCTGGAATGGCAGGCCAGGCAGGCGGGGTTGGTGATGCGCACCGGGCGCGCCACGTAGAGGCTGCGGCCGGCGGGCGTGTCGCGCTGGCCGACGAAGTCCTTCAGCTCGGGGTTGTTGCGGAACTGGTTGACGATGTCCACCTCCCAGCTGTCCGCGCGGTCGCGCGGGTTGGTGGGGTTCAGCGTCGCTTCCTTGTACTGGAACTCCGGGTACTTGGTGCGCAGGGTGGCCAGCACCTCGGTGGCCGAGTAGCTGGGCACCGACTGCGGCAGGAACTCGTACTTCATCTGCGTTTCCAGCAGCTTGGTGATCTGCGTGGCGGTGTAGTTGCGCACCGCCAGCGCGTTCTCCATCAGCTGGCGGGCGCTGTTGAGCACCTCTTCCTGCGCATGGCGCTGCAGCAGGTCGCGGCTGATGTAGGCGCTGACGCCGACGCCCAGCGCCATCACGAGCACGAAGATGATGTTGAACTTGAGCAGCAGTTTCATGGCGGCAGCTTCAGGAGCGGGGTGAATTGGGGCGCAGGTACGGCGTCGAAGGCGACGAGGCCGGCGGCTTCGGGGGGAACAGCACGGGCTCCCACTCGGGGTGGGCGGACAGGTTCTTCACCAGGCCGTCGCGGAACGCGGCGTCCTTCGCCAGCGCGGCGAAGCGGCGCGGGAATTCGCGGCGGATGACGGGCTCGGCGGTGAGCCAGGGCTTCAGCGCGGCATAACCCGGCATCGGAGCGGCCTGCGGCTCGGCGCGCGCGCCCTTCAAGGCGGCGGCGCGGGTGGGGATGGTGTCGCGGAAGGCGCGCGGCACCGCGGGCAGGAAGCCGGCCTGGGGGCGCGGCGAGACCTGGCCCTTGTCGTTGCCCTCGCGGGCGTAGAACTCGCCCGCCTTGAGGTTCAGGGTGTTGGGCGCCTTGGCCCGGCGTTCCAGCAGCTGCAGCGCGCCGGTCTCGACGAAAAGCTGCAGCCCCTCGCCCGCCACGCGGCTGACGGTGGTGCCCGTGGCCTGCATGCCCTCGGCGGCGAAGCTCAGCAGCCCGCCCGGCTTGGTGGCCCCCGCGCTGGCGTGCTTGGCCCAGCCCTGCAGCAGGTAGAAGGCCGGGCCGCGCGGGCTGGTGCCTGCCAGGCCGGGTGGCAGCACCATGGCCTTGGTGTCCGGCCCCAGGTCCAGCACGCTGCCGTCGTTGAATTCGATGCGCAGGAACTGCGCGGTGGCCGCCGTTTCGACGATGGTGGCCGCACCGAGGCGCAGGCCGGGCGCGGCCTGCAGGCCGCGCGCGCCGTCGATCAGCAGCGCGGGCCCTTCGACGATGGTGACCAATGCCGGGCCTTCGGCAGCGTGAGCCGGGCCCGCGTTCGCGGCCCCCGCCAGCAGCAAGCCGGCACCCAGGCGATGCAGCGCCTCGCGCCTGTCGCAGCTTGGCGCGGCCTGCAGGCCTTGATCAGGGCGGTGATGAGTGAGCACTTCGCGGATCCCAACGCGCCCAGGCCATTCCGGGCGGCCGGATGGTAGCGCGGGAGGCTGTTGCATTTGCAGTGACCAAATACATTCATCGGCCTGGGGAAGCGCTGCGGCAGGCGCCGGTTCCGTCGCGGGTCCATGGCGCAGGTCTACAGTCCGGCGGTCGCGCCAGGCCGCCATGAGACCTTCCCACATCGACGTCTGCAACGCCGTTCTCCTCACGGGCAGCGTGACCGCGGCGGCACGGCTGCTCAACGTCAGCCAACCGGCCGTGACCAAGCTGCTGCAGAGCGCGGAGAACCAGCTCGGGTTCAAGCTCTTCGTGCGCGAGAAGGGCCGGCTGGTGCCGACGCAGGAGGCGCTGGCGCTGCAGCCCGAGATCTTCGAGATCGCTTCGCGCATCCAGCGGCTGCGCGACATGGCGCGCGAGCTGAACGTCGAGCGGAAATCCGTCCTGCGCGTGGCCTGCGTCCCGTCGATCGCCGCGGCCCTGCTGCCGCACGTGCTGCCGCGCTTCATGAAGCAGTACCCCAACGTCATCTGCCACCTGGAGACGCAATCGCACGCCGGCATCATCGAGCGGCTGCTCAGGCGCCAGTCCGACATCGGCTTCTCCCTGGCCTCGGTCCCGAAGCCCGGCATCGTCGAGGAGCCGCTGGTGTCGGGCCGCGGCGTGTGCGTCGCGCCGGTGGCGCAGTTCTCCGAGAGGAAGAAGGAAGTCACCTGGGGCGACCTGGCTCACTGCACGCTGATCCGCATCCCGGCCAGCAGCAACTTCGGCGGCCTCATGTTCGAGGCCTCCCAGAGCTTCGACGAGTTGTCGAACAGCCCGATCATGGTGACCACCAACCTGCTGGCGATGAAGCTGGCGGAACAGGGCGTGGGCGTGGCGACGATCGATTCCTTCACCGCCGCGTCGGCCGACCCCAAGCTGGTGCGCGTGCTGCCGCTGTCGCCGGCGACCGAGGTTCGCCTGAACTGGATACGGCGCACCGAAGGCACGCTGTCGCACCCGGCGCGCCGCTTCGTCCAGATGATGGCC
>CBIHPZ010000422.1:0-4374 GCA_966211865.1 uncultured Aquabacterium sp. | reverse complement strand
GACGCGCGTGAAGTCGAGCGTAAGAAGGTCGGCCTGCACGGCGCCCGCCGTCGCAAGCAGTTCAGCAAGCGCTGATGCCGCTTTGCTTCCGTGGGCCGATGCCGGTCCGCGGGGCAACCAGACAAAGGCCGCCAATGGGCGGCCTTTGTCGTTGGGAGAGAGTGCTACGCATCCTGGCCCCGCGTCTCACGCCTCGCCGGCGAGGCAAAGTGCTGCTCCGTGTGGACCGCAAAACCCAGGCGGGCCGCAAGGTGAACGTCCCGCGTGGGATCATGCGCGCTCTGCGGCGCCCGTCCCGTGGCTGGGTCGGGCTTGAATTGCGGGCATCGGCCCACATGCTGTTTGATGCGCCTCAAGGCCGCCGCCGCCTCCGATCTATCCGTTGCCTGTCCTGGAGTCCTGATGACCGCCGTTGCCGAAACCTTGGCCCCCGACACCTCGATGCCCGCTCCGCTGGTGTTCACCGACAGCGCCGCCGCCAAGGTGGCCGACCTGGTGGCCGAGGAGGGCAACCCCGACCTGAAGCTGCGCGTGTTCGTCCAGGGCGGCGGCTGCTCCGGTTTCCAGTACGGCTTCACCTTCGACGAGATCGTCAACGACGACGACACGCAGATGTCGAAGAACGGCGTCACGCTGCTGATCGACGCGATGAGCCTGCAGTACCTGGTCGGCGCCGAGATCGACTACAAGGAAGACCTGCAGGGCGCCCAATTCGTGATCAAGAACCCGAACGCCACGACGACCTGCGGTTGTGGTTCGAGCTTCTCGACCTGACGCACGCGCCTGAGCCGCGACGGCCTGCGCACCTGAAGAAGCCGCCCCTGAGGCGGCTTTTTCGTGGGGTCCTGGTGCGCGGTCTGGCCGCAACCCTCCGGAGGGCGATGCGGTCGGGTCAGGCTGGATACAGCGCGCCCAGCAAGCGCAGGCCGCGGGCGCCGGTCACTTCAGGGCGGTTCGCCGGGCGACGCTCCGCAAAAGCATGGGCCAGCCAAGCGAAGGCGCAGGCCTCGACCTGCAGGGGAGGTAGGCCGGCCTCTTCGGTCGATTGCACGACGACCCCGGGCAGCGAAGCGGCCAGGCGGCGCATCAGGTGGCCATTCAGTGCACCGCCGCCGCAGACCAGCAGGCGCTTCGCGTCGGACGCATGTCGGAGCAGGGCGTCGCCAGCGCCGCGCACGGTCAGTTCGGCCAGCGTGGCCTGCACATCAACCGGCGCGAAAGTGCCGCCGTGCCGCGCCAGCAGCCCGTCCAGCCAGTCGGCGTGGAAGAGATCGCGGCCGGTGCTCTTGGGCGGCAGCCGGTGGAAGAAGGGCTCGGCCAGCGCCTGCGTCAGCAGCGACGGCAGTACCGTGCCGCCAGCGGCCCACGCCCCGTCGGCGTCGTAGGATGTGCCGTGGTGCCGCTGGCACCACAGGTCCATCAACACGTTGCCGGGGCCGCAGTCGAAGCCGCCTACGCGGCCGTCGGCGTGCAGCAGGCTCAGGTTGGCGATGCCGCCGATGTTCAGCACGGCGGTGGTGAGGCCCGGCGCGGCGAAACGGGCGGCGTGGAAGGCGGGCACCAGCGGCGCGCCCTGCCCGCCGGCGGCGACATCGCGGCTGCGCAGGTCGCACACCACGTCGATGCCGCTCAGTTCGGCCAGCAGCGCGCCGTTGAGCAGCTGGCTGGTGTAGCCGGTGCCATCGAACTCGCCGGGGCGGTGCCGCACGGTCTGTCCGTGGGCCCCCAGCGCGGTGATTTCGGCAGGCGTCCGGCCGGCGGCCTGCAGCAGCGCCTGCGTGGCGCCGGCGTACAGGCGAGCGATGGCGTTGGCCGCCAGCGCGGCGCGGTGCAGTTCCTGTTCGCCGGGGGTGTTGAGCGCCAGCAGTTCCGCCCGCAGCGCTTCCGGCATCGGCAGCGCCACATGGGCCAGCACGCGCATGGGCGCGGTTTCAGGAAACTCCGCCAGCACCGCATCGACGCCGTCGAGCGAGGTGCCCGACATCAGGCCGCCGAACAACGCCATCGGCTTCGGTGCTGGAGCCGGGCGGCTTTACTCGGCGTCGCCGCGGTAGCCGGTCAATGACTCGGCGGCTTCGAGCTGCGACTGCGCGGCGGCGGCGGTCTGCAGGAAGCGCGGCTTGGCGGCGGCGTCGATCACCACGGTGTCGGCGGCGCGGGCCACCTGCAGCGGGTCCTGGAACTGGCCGTTGACGCGGAATTCGAAGTGCAGGTGCGGGCCGGTGGCCCAACCCGTGGCGCCGACCAGGCCGACGCGCTGTCCCTGC
The DNA here is from genome assembly GCA_966211865.1 of uncultured Aquabacterium sp. Classification (GTDB taxonomy): domain Bacteria; phylum Pseudomonadota; class Gammaproteobacteria; order Burkholderiales; family Burkholderiaceae_C; genus Pseudaquabacterium. Next base: position 2,107 of record CBIHPZ010000422.1, on the reverse strand, counting down.
TCGACCTTCTGGCCCTTCTGCACCTCGAGCTTGCTGAGGTGGGCGTACACGGTGGTCTTCTCGCCGGCGTGCTTCACGTGCACCACGTTGCCGTAGCCGTTCTGCCAGCCGGCGAATTCGACGATGCCGTCGCCCACGGTGCGGACCGGCGTACCGGTGGGGGCTCCGTAGTCGACGCCGTTGTGGGCGCGCCAGGTCTGCAGGATGGGGTGCAGGCGCATCGCAAAGCCGGAGGTGACGCGCGAGAACTCCATCGGGCTGGCCAGGAACGAGCGGCGCTTGCTCTGGCCGTCCGCCGTGAAATAGGCACCGCGGCCGCTGGCGTCCTTGAACCAGATGGCCTGCGAGGTCTTGCCGTTGTTCGTGAACTCGGCGGCCAGGATGCGGCCGGTGCCTTCGTTCCAGGTGATGGGCTGGTCGTCGGCGGTCAGCGCCTCGTAGACGACGCTGAAGGTGTCGCCCTTGCGCAGCTGGCGGTGGAAGTCGATGTCGGTCGAGAAGATGTCGACCAGCTGGCCGGCCAGGCTGTCGGGCAGGCGGGCTTCGTCGGTGGCGGCGAAGAGCGAGCTGCGGATGGTGCCGCCGCCCAGGCGCACCTGGGCCAGCAGGGGCGCGTTCTCGAGCCGGGTGAGCCAGCGGCCATTGAAGCGGGTGACCGTCAGGCGACTGAAGTGGGTGAGCTGCTGGGTGCTGTCCAGCGCAGGAAAGCGGGCGACCAGTTCCTTCAGCGCGCCGTTTTCATCGGTGCGCACCTGGATCATCTTGCCGGCGCGGCCTTCGAACAGGCGGCGGCCTTCGCGGTCGGTGCGCAGGAAGGCGGCAGCCGCGGCGTCGACGACGCCAAGGCGGCGCAGCAGCGAATCAGCGGTGTCGCTGGCGCGGGTGAGGTCGGTGCGGGACAGCTCCAGCGCGTGCTGGGCCAGGTCTTCCAATTGCTGGTCGATGCCGCTCAGCGGCAATTCCTGCGTGATCAGGCGCTGCGGCAGGTCGGACGCGTCGGGCGCCAGCGGGGCGATACCGAAGGCGGTGACGGCGAAGCCGCCGAGCAGCGTGCAGACCGCGGCGGCCACCCGGCGCGGGTGGCGGCGCAGGACCTCGTTCAGGTTCTGCGCAGCCGTGCGTACTGATTTTTCGATCGAATCCAGAGACAACATCACTCCCCGAACCGGGCCCACCGACGTGCAGTGAGCCGAGAGGTAACGAAGGGACTGCGGGGGCGCCCACTAGAATCGCAGACCGCTTGCCCCTGGGTGGCCTGGCGCTGGGCCAGGGCCGCAGGGCCCGCAAACGAGGGGGCAGTATAGCCAACCGGGCTTTGCGGTCCACACGTAAAAGCCCGTACCTTTACCCGCTTATGTCAAGCCCCGAGTTCCCGATCACCGACCGAACCCGCGAGGCGATGGCCGTCTCGTTGCGCGGTTGCGACGAATTGCTGCCCGAAGCCGACTGGCTGCGCAAACTGGCCCGTTCCGAAGCCACCGGCACGCCGCTGCGCATCAAGCTGGGCCTGGACCCGACCGCGCCGGACCTGCACCTGGGCCACACCGTGGTGCTGAACAAGATGCGCCAGCTGCAGGACCTGGGGCATCAGGTGATCTTCCTGGTCGGCGACTTCACGTCGATGATCGGCGACCCCTCCGGCCGCAACACCACCCGCCCGCCGCTGACGCGCGAGCAGATCGACGCCAACGCCAAGACCTACTACGCCCAGGCCAGCCTGGTGCTGGACCCGGCGCGCACCGAGATTCGCTACAACAGCGAATGGAGCGACGCGCTGGGCGCGCGCGGCATGATCCAGCTGGCGGCGCAGTACACCGTGGCCCGCATGATGGAGCGCGACGACTTCAGCAAGCGCTTCAAGGCCAACACGCCGATCAGCGTGCACGAGTTCCTGTACCCGCTGATGCAGGGCTACGACTCGGTGGCGCTGAAGGCCGACCTGGAACTGGGCGGCACCGACCAGAAGTTCAACCTGCTGATGGGCCGGCACCTGCAGCAGGAATACGGCCAGGAGCCGCAGTGCATCCTGACGATGCCGCTGCTGGAGGGGCTGGACGGCGTCGAGAAGATGTCGAAGAGCAAGAACAACTACATCGGCATCACGGAG
>CBIHPZ010000421.1:0-4378 GCA_966211865.1 uncultured Aquabacterium sp. | reverse complement strand
GCCTTGCGCGTGCCGAAGGGCGAGGTGCCGCCCACCAGGTAGCCGCTGTGGCGCTGCGCCACGTCCGGCTTGCACGGCTCCACGCTCTTGGCGCCGATGGCGCGCGCCAGGTTCTTGGTGCTCACCTGCTTGTCGCCATGCATCAGCACGATCAGCGGCTCGGCGCGCTCGTTCTGCATCACCAGCGTCTTCACCACCTCGTGCTCGGGCACGCCCAGCTGGCGTGACGACTCGCCGGTGCCGCCGTGCTCCACGTAGTCGTAGACGTGCTCGGTGAAGCTGACGCCCGCGGCGCGCAATGCCTGCGTGGCCGGGGTTTCGCTGACGTGCTGGTTCTTCTTCGCCATGGTGGGTCCACCTTACTGCGCCGGGTCGCGGATCTCCCAGCGGATGCGGTCGATCGCGGCGAGCAGTTCCTTGGACAGCGGCGGCGTGGTCCACGCGTCCAGGTCGGCATCGAGCTGGGCCACGCTGGTCACGCCGATGATGGTGCTGGCCACGCGCCAGCTCTGGTAGCAGAAGGCCAGCGCCAGCTGCGTGGGCGTCAGGCCGTGCTCGCGCGCCAGGGCGTTGTAGCGCTTGGCCGCGGCCAGCGTCTCGGGCCGGGCCCAGCGCTGGCGGCGCATGCTCTCGAAGCGGGCCAGGCGGCCCAGCGCGGGCTGGCCGGGGTCGGCACCCACCTCGTCGTACTTGCCGGTGAGCGTGCCGAAACCCAGCGGCGAATAGGCCAGCAGGCCCACGCCGGTGTGGCGCAGCACCTCGTCCAGGCCGTTGTCCACCACGCGGTTCACCAGGCCGTAAGGGTTCTGGACGCTCACAATGCGCGTCAGCCCGTGCTGCTCGGCCAGGCGCACGAATTCCGTCACGCCCCACGGCGTCTCGTTCGACAGGCCGATGGCGCGCACCTTGCCCGCCTGCACCAGCCCATCCAGCGCGCGCAGCTGCTCGAGGATGGGTGTCACCTCGCGGTCGTTGGCGGGATCGAGGTAGACGCTGCCGAACATCGGCACGTTGCGCACCGGCCAGTGGATCTGGTAAAGGTCGATCACGTCGGTGCGCAGGCGGCGCAGGCTGTCTTCGCAGGCTTTCACGATGTCGGCCGGCGCCAGGTCGTTGCTGCCGCCGCGCACCCAGTCCAGCCCGCGCGCCGGGCCGGCCACCTTGGTGGCCAACACCAGGCGCTGGCGGGCGCCTGGGCGCGCGTCGAACCAGCGGCCGATGATGGTCTCGGTGGCGCCATAGGTCTCGCGCCGCGCGGGCACCGAGTACATCTCGGCGGTGTCGATGAAATCGATGCCGCGCTCCAGCGCACGGTCGAGGATCGCGAAGGCCGTGGGCTCGTCGACCTGCTCGCCGAAGGTCATCGTGCCCAGGCACACCTTGCCCACCTCGAGCGCAGCCGCTCCGCCCACACCACCCAACCGGATCTTGTCCATTCGCAGGTGCCCGCTCGCCGGGCCGGAAAGTTCACGAGCCGGCGAGTGTGCCAAAGGCCCGCACTCCCCCGGCTTGGCACGGTGATGCACACGGCGGTGGGCGAAGCCGCCATGGGGGCGGCTTATCGTCGCAGCCCAAGAACTTATCGTCTTGCATTAAACTTTTCGCGCCCCACGACCAACACTCCCCAGGGAGCCCCGCCGATGAACCCGCCGCCTTCGTCCACCGTTCACCCCGGCCCCGGCCTGCGCCGCCTGGTGTGGCTGGTGCGCCTGCTGGCCGGGGTGGGCGCAGCCGCGCTGCTGGCGGTGCCGGTGCTTTTCTGGACCGACCCCGGCTGGGTGCGCGAAGCCGGGCCCGCCATCGCCGGCTTCAGCGAGCACCCGGTGGTGATCGACGAGCGCGCGCTGCTGCTGGGCGCCGGGGCCAGCCTGCCGGGCGTGCTGCTGGGCCTGGCCGCTCTCTGGCAGTTGTGGCGCCTGTTCGGCGAATACGCCGCCGGGCGGGTCTTCGCCAGCGCGGCGCAGCGCCACCTGCGGGGCTTTGCCGCGGCGCTGCTGGCGTCGGCCGTGCTCACGCCGCTGATGCGCACGGCGGTGGGCGTCGCGCTCACGCTGGGCAACCCGCCGGGGCAGCGCCTGCTCGTGTTCACGCTGTCCTGGAACGACTACCTCTCCATCCTGTGCGGCGCGGTGCTGCTGGCGGTGGCGCTGGTGATGGCCGACGCGGTGCGCCTGGCCGAGGACAACGAAGGCTTCGTCTGATGGCCATCGTCGTCCACCTCGACGTGATGCTGGCCAGGCGCAAGATGCGCTCGCGCGAACTGGCCGAGGCCGTCGGCATCACCGAGCAGAACATCTCGCTGCTGAAGAGCGGCAAGGTGCGGGGCGTGCGCTTCGAGACGCTGGCGCGCATCTGCGAGGTGCTGCAGTGCCAGCCGGGCGACCTGCTGGAATACCGTCCCGGCCCCGACGAGGTGGCGTGATGCAGCCCCTGTTGCCACGGCGCCCGCCGGTGCCGAAGGCCCTGCCATGGCTGGTGCTGGCCGCGCATCTGGCAGCGCTGCTGCTGGTCGGGCAGGCGCTGACGCCGCACCAACGCGGCGGCACGGCCGCTGCACCGCGCCCGCTGTGGCTGCGGCTGCTGCGGGAGCCGGGCCGCGCCGCAGCCGCTCCACCCCCGCGCGAGGTCAGCCCCCCCAGGTCGGCCGAGCCGCGGCCAGGCCGCAGGGTCAGCGCGACGCCCCAGGCCCCCGCCCCCGCGGCCGCGGTGCCGTCGGCCGAAGCCATCACGCCGCCGCCGGCCGAGCCACCCATCGCCACACGCACCCCGGAGCCGCCGGCATCCGCCCCGCTCGACCTGCGCGTCGCGCCCAGCCGGCACCAGGCACTTCCACCCGCAGCGGCCCTGGCACGCGAAGACCCACGCGCCAACACCTCCCGCCTGGGCAGCGAGCAGCGCCTGTCCCGCACCCTGGGCACCGACCTGACGCTGCGGGAGAGCGTCGACCCCAACGGCACGCGCAGCTTCCGCCGCGGCGCGGACTGCGTGGTGGCCCGCCCGGCCCGCGAAAGCCAGCTGAACCCCTTCAACCAGAGCATGCAGCCGACGCCGAGACTGGTGGACAAGTGCTGACATCGACACGGTTCACGCTGCCCCCGCGTGAACAGGTGCCCTTTGGCCCAGCCACCGACAGCCGGCTGAAAGCGCCGCTGCCGCATCCTCCGGGCCCCTGATCCGACCGCCACCGGTCACGCGCCGCACCATGCAGGACCTGGCCTTTGCCCGCAGTGCCCCCGCCATCGACGATGGCGAGCCCGACGCCGCCCGCCATGGCCCGCCGCTGCAGTCCCTCGGCAGCGCCGATTCCGCCGGCCTGCTGGACATGCTGGACCGGCTCGAACTGCTCGGCAGCGAGCAGCAGTTCAGGGACCTGCTCGACGGACCGATGCAGGGCCTGCTGCCGCACCGCGGGCTGGTGTGCGCCACCGAAGCCTGGCCCTTCGCCCCTGCGGCCGACCCGCCGCGCTGCCGGCTGCTGAACGGCCTGCCGGGCGAGGGCCTGGCGTCGCTGCAGCTCGCCGGCGGCACCCAGCGCCCGGTCCTCACCGAGCGCTGGCTGCACACCCGCAAGCCCGTGCTGGTGGAACTGCTGCACGACACCCGCTCCTGGCCTCAACGCTGGGTGCAGCACGCGCGTCAGCTTGGCTTCTGCAATGTCGCCTTGCACGCCTTCTTCGATGCGGGCGCCGGCACCTTCACGAGCTTCTGCTTCACCGACCTGCCGGGCCGCCTGGCGCCCAGGCACGCCCACATCCTGCGCTTGCTGGTGCCGCACCTGCACCTGGCGCTGGCGCGCATCGCCGGCATGGGCGCGCCGGTGCAGCCGAAGCCGGCGCAGGCGCTGCACCCGCACCAGCTGGACATCCTGCGCTGGCTGCAGGTGGGCAAGACCAACTGGGAGATCTCGATGATCCTCGGCATGTCGGTGCACAACGTGAAGTACCACGTGGCCCAGCTGCTGGCGAAGCTGGGCGCGGCCAACCGCGTGCATGCCGTGGCCCGCGCGCGGGATCGCGGGCTGCTGGACGAGCGGGCGCCGGGGCCGGGTTCGCCGCCGCAGCGGCCGCGCTGACCGTGCGTTAGGCCGCGTTCAGGCGCCGCGGGCGACCGGGGCGCCAGGCTGGGCGCACCACTCGCTCCAGGAGCCGGGGTACAGCCGCGAGCCGCTGAAGCCCACGCTTTCCAGCGCCAGCAGGTTGTTGCAGCCGCTGACGCCGGAGCCGCAGTGCTGCACCAGGTCGGCTGCATCGCGGCCGGCCATCAGCGCCGACCATTCCGCGCGCAGCTGCTCGGCCGGCTTGAAGCGGCCGTCCGCGGCCATGTTGTCGCGGAAGCAGCGGTTGGCCGCGCCGGGGATGTGGCCGGCGATCGGGTCCAG
>CBIHPZ010000420.1:0-4379 GCA_966211865.1 uncultured Aquabacterium sp. | reverse complement strand
CCTGACGCTGCAGGCCGGCCACGTGCATTCGCTGATAGGACCGAACGGCGCCGGCAAGACGACGCTGCTGAACATCCTGTCCGGCGTGGTGCGGCCTGACGGCGGCAGCGTGCGCTTTATGGACGAGGACATCACGGGCCATTCCGCCAGCCAGGTGTGCCGCCGCGGCATCGGCCGCACCTTCCAGAACCTGAAGCTGTTCCCGCACCTCAGCGTGTTCGAGAACGTGCTGGTCGGCTGCCACCGGCGGCAGGAGGCCGGCTTCTTCGCCCACCTGTTCGCCTGGCCGTCGGCCCGGCGCGGTGAACGGGAGGCACGACGGGAAGCCACGCGGCTGCTGCACTTCATCGGCCTGGCCGACGTGGCGCACGAGCCCGCCGGCAGCCTGCCCTACGGCCTGCAGCGCCGGGTGGAGCTGGCCCGCGCGCTGGCCACGCAGCCCACGCTCTTGATGCTGGACGAGCCGGCCGCGGGCCTGAACCCGCAGGAAACAGCGCAGTTGACCGCGCTGATCCGCCGCATCGGCGGCCTCGGCCTCACCGTGCTGCTGATCGAGCACCACATGGACCTGGTGATGGCGGTCTCCGACCACGTCTTCGTGCTGGACCACGGCCAGAAGATCGCCGAGGGCACGCCCGAGGCGGTGCGCAACGACCCGCGCGTGGTGCAGGCCTACCTGGGCGTGGACGACGAGGCCGAGGACCCCATCCCGCAACCCTGCCTGCCGGAGGCGCGTTATGCCTGACCTGGGCTCGACCCCGTTGTTGTCGGTGCGCCGCCTGAAGGTGGCCTATGGCGCCGTCCAGGCCCTGAAGGGCGTGGACCTGGAGGTGTTCGAAGGCGAGATCGTCGCGCTGGTGGGTGGCAACGGCGCCGGCAAGACCACGCTGATGAAGGCCATCTCCGGGCTGGTGCCGCTGCAGTCGGGCGTTATCCGTTTCGGGCCGGACGATGTGTCCACGCTGCCCCCGCACCGCCGCGTGCGCCTGGGGCTGGCGCAGTCGCCGGAAGGGCGGCAGGTGTTCGCCGACCAGAGCGTGGAAGACAACCTGCTGCTGGGCGCCTACCTGCGCGGCGGCCATGCCGTGCAGCTGGCCGAGGACCTGGAGACGCAGTACCGGCTCTTTCCGCGCCTGCGCGAACGGCGGCTGCAGCAGGCCGGCACCCTGAGCGGCGGCGAGCAGCAGATGCTGGCCATCGGCCGCGCGCTGATGTCCCGCCCGAAGCTGCTGCTGCTGGACGAGCCTTCGCTGGGCCTGGCGCCGCTGATCGTGAAGGACATCTTCCAGATCATCGGCCGGCTGCGCGCGGCCGGCGTCACCGTGCTGCTGGTGGAGCAGATGGCCAACCAGGCACTGCGCATCGCCGACCGGGCCTACGTGCTGAAGACGGGCGAGATCGCCTCGCACGGGCGCGCGGCCGACGTGCGTGCCGACCCCGCCGTGCGGGACGCGTACTTGGGGAGTCATTGATCTTTCCACCGAGGAGGCGCCATGCCCCTGCCTCTGGAATGCCTCGCGGCGGCCGGCATGCCGCCGCCGCTGCAGGCCTTCGCACTGCCACCCCGCGAAGGGATGACGCTGCCGGGCGACGGCATCATCGCCTGCGAGCTGCCGCAACCTGGCTGCCTGTGGTTGCGCGGCCATGCCGATGACGCCGAGTTCCGGCGCCGCGCCGAGGGCGTGCTGGGCGCGCCGCTGCCGCTGCAGGCGCACGGGCTGTGCGTGTTCGGGCCCCAGGGCGGCGGCGTGGCCCGGCGCATCTCACCCGACGAATGGCTGCTGGTGTGCCGGCCGCCGCAGCGCGAGCCGCTGCTGCGCGCGCTGCGCGACGCGCTGCTGGATGTGTTTGCCCAGGTGGTGGACACCAGCGCCGGCATGGCCGCGCTGCGCCTGGCCGGCCCGCGCTGCGTGGTGCTGCTGCAGCGCCTGAGCTCGTGCGAGCTGGCCGGCCTGGCGGCGCGGAACGACGGCATGGCCGCCGGCAGCGTGATGTCACGCGGCAGCGTGATCGTGCTGCGCACCGATGCGGACGGCGTGCTGCTGGTCTTCCGCCGCAGCCTGGCGAACCACGTCTGGCGCCTGATCGAACGCAGCGCCGCGCCCTGCGGCGTGTGCATCGCCGCGCCGGCGCCGCCTGCGGATGCGCTGTCCACCCCGCTCGGCGGAGCGGCCTGACCTCCTTCTTGCGAAAGCCCGACCATGCGCCACGACGACTTCCACCCGAACGGCGCGCCGGCCCCCCGCGTGGGCCGGCGCCGCCTGCTGGCCGCGGCGCTGGGCGCCTGCGCGCTGCCCGGCACCGCCCGCGCGGCCGAAGGCATCACCGCGGACAGCGTGACCTTCGTGCAAACAGCCGACATGAGCGGCTCCCGCGTGGCGCTGGTGAAGGAGCTGAACGCCGGCACGCAGGCGCTGCTGGCGCGCGTCAATGCGCAGGGCGGCGTGCACGGCCGGCGCATCCTGCTGCGCACAGAAGACGATGGCTATGCGGTCGACAGGACCCGCGCCATCGTCGAGCAGCACCTGCGCGACGACAGCGCGTTGGCCTTCGTCTCCACCATCGGCACCGCCAACGCGGCGGCGGTGCTGCCGCTGCTGGAAGCGGGGCGTGTGCCCTTGATCGCCCCCTTGAGCGGCGCCAGCCAGCTGCGGCAGGCGGGGCAGCGCAGCGTCTTCCACGTGCGCGCCAGCTATGCGCGCGAGGTGGCGAAGATGGTGGAGCACGCCACCACGCTGGGCGTGCGCCGCATCGCGGTGTTCCATGACGACGACGCCTTCGGCCAGGACGTGCTGCAGGCCGCGCGCGAGGCGCTGGCCGCGCACGGCCTGCAGCCCGCGGCCACCGGCAAGGTGGAACGCGGCGCGCTGGCGGTGGACGCGGCGGTGGCGGCGGTGGCCGCGGGCGAGCCGCAGGTGGTGATCTGCGGCAGCTTCGGCAAGTCGCTGGTGGAGTTCATCACCCGCATGCGCGCCACCGGCCAGCGGCCCAGCTTCTATGCGCTGTCCTTCTTCACCGCCGGCCCCAGCGCGGCGCAACTGGGCGCGGAGGCGCGTGGCATCGTCGTGACGCAGGTGGTGCCCAACCCCAAGGACGCCGGCATCCCGCTGGTGCGCGAGTTCCACGAGCACCTGCGCCAGCACGCGCCCGCCGCCGCGCTGACGCCCATCGCGCTGGAAGGCTTCATCACCGCCAAGGTGCTGGTGGAAGGCCTGCGCCGCTCCGGTCCGGCGTTATCGCGGGCGCGCTTCGTGGCGGCGCTGGAATCCATCAAGGAGCTGGACCTGGGCGGCGTGCACCTGTCCTACGGGCCCGGCAACCACAGCGGGCTGCGCTACGTGAACATCACGGCGCTGGGGGAAGCGGGGCGGATCATTCACTGAATGCGCGCTGGCGCCGGACATGGCGGGCGCGCATTGGGCGCGTCGTCAGGACATGGCCGGCAGCGCCGCCTCTTCGCGGCGCAGGTGCCAGCGGTTGCGTCCGGTGCGCTTGGCCTCATAAAGCGCCAAGTCAGCGGCCTTGGTCAGCATCTCCGGATCCAGCGCTGAAGGCGGCAGCGTGGCCGCGCCGACGCTGGCGCCGGGCAGCGGCGGGGTGCCGGCTTCCACCGGCAGCGCCAGCTTGTGCAGGATGCGTTCGCACACCGCCTGCACCGCTTCGGGCGTGCCGCTGTCGGGCAGCAGCACGGCGAATTCATCGCCGCCCAGGCGGGCCACCAGGTCCGAGCTTCGCACCGCCGCCTCCAGCCGCTGGGCCACCGTGCGCAGCACGGCGTCGCCGGCGTCGTGGCCCAGCGTGTCGTTGACCTGCTTGAAGTGGTCGAGGTCGATCAGCAGCAGGTACAGCGGTTGCCCGCTGCGCTGCGACTGCGCCACCATGCGCCGCAGCTGGTCGGTGAACATGCGGCGGTTGGCGAGGCCGGTGAGGCCGTCGCGGTAGGCCATGTCCTGCAGGCGGCGCTCGCTGCGCTGCAGCTCTTCGGTGCGCAGCTGCAGCGCGGCCGTCCGCTCGGCCACCAGGTGCTCCAGCACGCGCTGGCGCCGCCGCAGCAGGGCGGTGCGGGCCTGCACCAGCCCGGCCACCAGCAGCAGCGCGGCCAATGCCGTCGCCACGCGGAAGGCCAGGGTCTCGTGCCAGGCGGCCGGCACGTGCAGCGGCAGCCGCAGCGGCACCGACCATGCGCCGTCGTTGCCCGCGCCGCGCAGCTCCAGCACGTGCTCGCCCGGCGGCAGGTTGGTGTAGGTGGCCACGCGGCGGCTGGGCTCGGTGTCGATCCAGTGGCGGTCGATGCCTTCGATGCGGTGCTGGTAGCGCTTGCGGCCGGGCGAGCCGTAGTCCAGCAGCGCGAACTCCACCAGCACGCTGCGGCGGGCCGG
>CBIHPZ010000419.1:0-4398 GCA_966211865.1 uncultured Aquabacterium sp. | reverse complement strand
CGCTGCAGACATCGCCACCGCCGGCTTCGACAGCGGCGCCTTCCAGGCCACGCTGGCCCGCCGCGTCGCCTGGCGCACCGAAAGCCAGAATCCCGAGCGCGCCGACGAGCTGCGCGGCTACCTGGCCGACGAGATCGCGCCGGCCGTGCAAGCCCTGGGCTTCAGCACGCGCCTGCACGACAACCCCGTGGCCGGCGCGCCGCCGCTGCTCACCGCCGAGCGCATCGAAGACCCCGCGCTGCCCACCGTGCTGGTCTACGGCCACGGCGACGTGGTGCGCGGCCATGAAGGCCAGTGGGCGCAAGGGCGCGATCCCTGGACGCTCACTTCAGACGCCAGCACATCCGTCGAACGCTGGTATGGCCGCGGCGGCGCCGACAACAAGGGCCAGCACAGCATCAACCTGGCGGCCCTCGCCGCGGTGATGCAGGCGCGCGGCGGCAGGCTGGGCTTCAACGCCAAGCTGCTGCTGGAGATGGCCGAGGAGACCGGCTCGCCCGGCCTGGCCGAGTTCTGCGCCGCGCAGCGCGACCTGCTGCGCGCCGATGCGCTGATCGCCAGCGACGGCCCCCGCCTCACCGCCGACCGGCCCACCGTCTACCTGGGCACCCGCGGCGTCGCCAATTTCGACCTGGTGCTGAAGCTGCGCGAAGGCGGCCACCACTCCGGCAACTGGGGCGGCCTGCTGCGCAACCCCGGCACCGTGCTGGCCTCGGCCATCGCCTGTCTCGTGGATGGCCGCGGCGTGATCCAGGTGCCGGGCCTGCGCCCGCCGCCGATTCCCGCCAACGTGCGCGCCGCGCTGGCGGACCTCACGGTCGGCGGCGGCCCCGGCGACCCCGCCATCGACGAAGGCTGGGGCGAGCCCGGGCTCTCGGCGCCCGAACGCGTCTTCGGCTGGAACACGCTGGAGGTGCTGGCCATCGGCTGCGGCAACGCCGCCGCACCGGTGAACGCCATTCCCGCCGCCGCGCGCGCCACGCTGCAGCTGCGCTTCGTCGTCGGCACCGATGCGGCGGCGCTGCGTGACCACGTGCGCGCCCACCTGGCGCAACACGGCTTCGCCGACATCGAGGTCGGCGAGCCGGTCACCATGGCCGCCACCCGCCTCGACCCCGACAACGACTGGGTGCGGCTGGCGCTGGCCTCGGTCGAACGCGCCACCGGCCGCAAGCCCGCGCTGCTGCCCAACCTGGGCGGCTCGCTGCCGAACGACGTCTTCGCCGACATCCTCGGCCTGCCCACCGTGTGGGTGCCGCATTCCTACCCCGCCTGCTCGCAGCACGCGCCGAACGAACACGTGCTGGCGCCGCTGATGCGCGAGGGCCTGGCGATGATGGCGACGCTGTTCTGGGACATCGGCGAAGCGGCCCCGCGGCTGCCCCGGCTGACGCGGCGCTGATCAAAAGGGGCCGGACCCGCGGGTTGACCCGGAGTGAGTTCTTCGGACGACCCGCGCTGAATCCGAACAAAGTCCAGCGCACCGGCCGCTACGCTTCGCACATTCCACGTTGGGAATGCCAGAAAGCTTCACCATGCCGATCGCCGCCTCACGCCTGCCGACCCCCTGCCGCCCGGAGCTGGAGGTGGTGCACCACCTGCTGGGCACCCTGCACGACGCGAACCGCGGCGCGCTGGACTGGACCCGCGTGATCGACACCGCGCGGCCCTGGGTGCAGGCGGTGCGCGACAAGCCGGCGCCGTTCTGGGCCATGGAATCGCTGCTGCGCGAGTACCCCATCTCCAGCGCCGAGGGCCTGGCGCTGATGCGGCTGGCCGAAGCGCTGCTGCGGGTGCCGGATGCGGAGACGGCCATCGCCCTAACGGCCGATCAGCTCGGCCGCGCCGATTTCTCCGGTGGTGCGGCGGCCGGTTCGCAGCACAAGATGCTGGCCAGCCTGTCGGCCAGCGCCATCGGCCTGGCCAAGCGCCTCTTGCCCGAGTCGGGCGACAAGCCGGGCATGCTGGAGCGCCTGGGCGCGCAGACGGTCGTCGGCGCCACGGTGCGCGCCATCCAGCTGCTGGGCCGCCAGTTCGTGCTGGGCCGCAACATCCAGGAAGCGCTGGGCGAAGCGAAGTCCGCCCGCAAGGAGCAGCCGCGCCTGAGCTTCAGCTTCGACATGCTGGGCGAAGGCGCCCGCACCGCGCACGATGCCGAGCGCTACCTGCAGAGCTACCGCAACGCCATCCGCGTGATCGCCGAGTCCACCAAGGGCAACGGCCCGGCGGAGCGCGACGGCATCTCGATCAAGCTCTCCGCGCTTCATCCGCGTTATGAAGACGCGCAGCTGGAGCGTGTGCTGAGCGAGCTGGTGCCGCGCGTCCAGGCGCTGATCGACATCGCGGCGGCGGCCGACATCAACCTCACCATCGACGCCGAGGAAAGCGACCGGCTGGAGCTGTCGCTGGAGGTGTTCGAGCGCCTGGCCGCGCACGTGCAGGCCACCGCGCCGCGCTGGACCGGCTTCGGCCTGGCCATCCAGGCCTACCAGACCCGCGCGCTGGAGATGATCGACGCGATCGCCGGCATCGCCCGCGCGCGCGGCCTGCGCTTCATGGTGCGGCTGGTGAAGGGCGCCTACTGGGACGGCGAGATCAAGCGCGCGCAGGAACAGGGCCTGGCCGGCTACCCGGTGTTCACGCACAAGCACCACACCGACATCTCGTACATCGCCTGTGCACAGCGCCTGATCCAGCACCACGAGGTCATCCTGCCGCAGTTCGCCACGCACAACGCCGGCACCATCGCCGGCATCGTCGAGATGGCCAGGCGCGCCGGCGCGAAGTTCGAAATGCAGCGCCTGCACGGCATGGGCGAAGGCGTGTACCGCGAGGTGCTGGCCGCGCTGCCGCAGGTGTCGCTGCGCGTGTACGCGCCGGTGGGCGAGCACCGCGACCTGCTGGCCTACCTGGTGCGCCGGCTGCTGGAAAACGGCGCCAATTCTTCGTTCGTGCACCAGCTGGCCGATGCGCAGGTGTCGCCGGAAGAGCTGCTGCGTTCGCCGCTGCAGCCGGCCGAGGCGCCGGGCCAGCTGCCGCCGGTGGCGCTGTACGGCGCCGAGCGGCTGAACTCCAGCGGCGCCGACCTCACGGTGCCGGAGCAGCGCGTGCCGCTGCAGCGCGCCATCACGACCGCCCGCGTGCCTGCGGTGCCCACGGCCACGGCCGACGACGTACAGCGCGCGATGGCCACGCTGGCCCAAGGCTTCGAGGCCTGGAACGCGCGGCCCGTGGCCGAGCGCGCGCAAGTCATTCGCCGTGCCGGCGACCTGCTGGACGAGCGCCTCGCCGAGTACTGCGGCCTGCTGGTGGTGGAAGCCGGCAAGACGCTGGGCGACTGCATCGCCGAAGTGCGCGAGGCCGTGGACTTCTGCCGTTATTACGCCCAGCAGGCCGAAGCCCGCCTGTCGCCCATCGCCCTGCCCGGCCCGACCGGCGAGAGCAATGAGCTGCGCCTGCATGGCCGCGGCGTCTTCGTCTGCATCTCGCCGTGGAACTTCCCGCTGGCGATCTTCGCCGGCCAGGTGGTCGCGGCGCTGGTGGCGGGCAACGCGGTGGCCGCCAAGCCGGCCGAGCAGACGCCGGGCGTGGCCGCCGCCTTCGTGGAGCTGCTGCACGAGGCCGGCCTGCCGCGAGACGCCCTGGCGCTGCTGCACGGCAGTGGCGAGACGGTCGGCGCCGCGCTGGTGGCGCATGCCGGCAACGCGGGCGTGTGCTTCACCGGCTCGACCCAGGTCGCCAAGATCATCCAGCGCACGCTGGCCGCGAGCGACGGCGCCATCGTGCCGCTGATCGCCGAGACCGGTGGCCTGAACGCGATGGTGGTCGATTCCAGCGCGCTGCCCGAGCAGGTGATCGACGCGGTGGTGCAAAGCGCCTTCCGCTCCGCGGGCCAGCGCTGCTCGGCGCTGCGCTTGCTGTGCGTGCACGAGAGCATCGCCGACGGCGTGATCGAGATGCTGACCGGCGCCTTGAAGGAGCTGCGCGTGGGCGACGCGGCGGACATCGCGACCGACGTGGGCCCGGTGATCGACGCCGAGGCCCACGCCAACCTGACGCGCCACGTGCAGCGCCTGGAGCGCGACGCCAAGCTGATTGCCCGCGCGGCCATGGACGCGTCTTTTGCAAGTACGCACATCGCGCCGGTGGCCTTCGAGCTGAACGCGGTCGAAGACCTGAAGGAAGAGGTCTTCGGCCCGGTGCTGCACGTGGTGCGCTGGAGCGGCGACGTGGACACGCTGGTGGCGCGCATCAACGCGCTGAAGTTTGGCCTGACGCTGGGCATCCAGACCCGCATCGACAGCCGCGCGCTGCGCATCGCCGCCGCCGCCAAGGTGGGCAACATCTACGTCAACCGCAACATGATCGGCGCGGTGGTGGGCGTGCAGCCCTTCGGCG
>CBIHPZ010000418.1:0-4400 GCA_966211865.1 uncultured Aquabacterium sp. | reverse complement strand
GGCGACCCCGGCCCCGGCCAGGCGCGCGTGCGCCACGCCTACGTGGCGGTGAACTTCATCGACATCTATTTCCGCACCGGCCGCTACCCCATGCCGCTGCCCAACGGCCTGGGCTCGGACGCGGTGGGCGTGGTGGAAGCGGTGGGCGAGGGCGTGAGCTGCGTGCGCCCCGGCGACCGCGTGGGCTACCTGCTGGGCCCGCAGGGCGCCTACAGCGACGTGCGCCTGATGCCGGCCGAGGTGCTGATCCCGCTGCCGCCTGAAGTGAGCGACAGCACGGCCGCGACCCTGATGATGAAGGGCATGACGGCGCAGTACCTGTTCCGCCAGGTCTACCCGCTGCAGGGCGGCGAGACCATCCTGTACCACGCGGCCGCCGGCGGCGTGGGCCTGGTGGCCTGCCAGTGGGCGCGCGCCATCGGCGTGACGATGATCGGCACCGTCTCCACCGAAGAGAAGGCCGCCGTGGCGCGGCAGAACGGCTGCGCCCACGTCATCGTCACCGGCGGCCTGTCGCCCGAGGACCTGGCGCGCGAGATCCCGAAGCAGGTGCGCGAGATCACCGGCGGCCGCGGCGTGCCGGTGGTGTACGACTCGGTGGGCAAGGACACGCTGGAGGCGTCGCTCAACAGCCTGCAGCCGCGCGGCTCCCTGGTGAGCAACGGCACCAGCTCGGGCCCGGTGGTGATCGACACCATGCAGCTGGCGATGAAGGGATCGCTGTGGGTGACGCGGCCGGCGATGGTGCACTACGCCACCCCGCGCGCCAACATGCTGGCGATGGCCGACGAGCTGTTCGGCATGGTCAAGGCCGGCCACATCCGCAGCGAGCCGAGCCAGGTGTATGCGCTGGCCGACGCGGCCGACGCGCACCGCGCGCTGGAGTCGCGCCGCACCACCGGCGCCACCGTGCTGGTGCCCTGACGCGCCGCTCGCCCAACACGCAAAAGGAGCGTGCCATGAACCTGCACGATGCGCCGGTCCGCCCGGACGACGGCAGCTACCTGCACGGCCGCGGCGCCGCGTGGTTCGCCTTCGCGATGACCCTGGGCCTGATGGTGGTGGACTACGTCGACCGCCAGGTCATCGTCTCGCTGTTCCCGTACATGAAGCGCGACTGGGGCCTGTCGGACAAGCAGCTGGGCGCGCTGGTGTCGGTGGTGTCCGTCACCGTGGCGCTGGGCGCGCTGCCGGTGGCGCTGTTCGCCGACCGCGCCAGCCGCGTCAAGAGCATCGTGGCCATGGCCCTGGTGTGGAGCCTGGCCACCATCTCCTGCATGGCCACGCGCGGCTACGGGCAGCTGCTGGCGGCGCGCGCACTGGTGGGCCTGGGCGAGGCGGGCTACGGCTCGGTGGGCGCGGCGCTGATCGCCAGCCACTTCCCGTCGCGGCTGCGCGGCGCGCTGCTGGCCGGCTTCTTCGCCTCGGCCTCCATCGGCTCGGTGCTGGGCGTGATGCTGGGCGGGCTCATTGCCGCTCATTTTGGCTGGCAGGCGGCCTTCGGCGTCGTCGGCGTGCCGGGCCTTTTGCTGGCCATCGCGTACCTGAAGGTGCGTGACTACCGCACCGTGGAGCTGACGCCCCGGCTCGAACGCGCCACGCAATCGGCCGGCACCACGCTGCGCGCCATCGCGCAGCGCCTGCTGCAGTCGCGCACCATGCTGTGGGTGTGCATCGGCGGCGCGGCGCAGCTGGTGGTGGTGTCGGCGGTGTGGTCGTGGCTGCCCAGCTGGCTCAACCGCCAGCACGGCATCGACCCGGCCCGCGCCGCGGTGATGGCCGCCGGCGTGGTGCTGTGCGGTGCCGTCGGCAGCGTGCTGTGGGGCGCCGCGGTGGACCGCGCCGGCCTGCGCCGCCCGCGCGCCAAGCTGCAGCTGATGGCGGCGCTGTGCCTCGTGTCGCTGGCCGTGCTGGTGATCGCCTTCGGCGCGCCGCGGCTCGGCGTGGTGTTGAGCGCGGCGCAGCAGTTCGGCCTGATCGCCTTGGGCGGCCTCTTGATGACCTGCACCGTGGGGCCGGTCTCGGCCATCGTCATCGACGTGGTGCACCCCGGCGTGCGGGCCACCGGCGCTTCGGTGCTGGCGCTGTTCCAGAACCTGTTCGGCCTGGCGGCCGGGCCCTTCATCGCCGGGCTGCTGTCCGACCGCTGGGACCTGGCCACCGCCTTGAGCGTGATGCCCGCGTTCAGCGTGCTGGCCGCGGCCGCCTTCTGGCGCGCCACCAGCACCTACGAAGCCGACCTGCGGCGCTGCGCCGAAGCGGTGGCCGAGACCGCCGCCGCACCCGCCTCCGCCCCACCCACGCTGCCACGGCGCGCCGCGGCATAACGTCTGAAATAACCGGAGATTCACATGCTCGGACAGATGATGCAGCAGCCGCTGCTGATCTCCAGCCTGCTCACCCATGCCGAACGCCACCATGGCGACCGCGAGATCGTCTCGCGCCGCGTCGAAGGCGACATCCACCGCTGCACCTACCGCGATCTGGGTTCGCGCGCGCGGCGGATGGCCAACGCGCTGCAGGCGCTGGGCGTGCGCTTCGGCGACCGCGTGGCCACGCTGGCCTGGAACGGCTACCGCCACCTGGAGCTGTACTACGCCGTGTCCGGCTCGGGCGCGGTGCTGCACACGCTGAACCCGCGCCTGCACCCCGACCAGGTGGTGTGGATCGCCGACCATGCGGAAGACCAGGTGCTGTTCTTCGACCTGACGTTCCTGCCGCTGATCGAAGCCATCGCGCCGCGGGTGAAGACCATCAAGGCCTTCGTGCTGATGGCCGACCGCACGCGGCTGCCGGCGCAGTCGGCCATTCCGAACCTGCTGTGCTACGAGGACCTGGTGGAGGCCCACGCAGACGACTTCAGCTGGCCCACGTTCGACGAGAACACCGCCTCGTCGCTCTGCTACACGTCCGGCACCACCGGCCACCCCAAGGGCGTGCTGTACAGCCACCGCTCGACCATGCTGCACAGCTTTGCCGCCGCGCTGCCCGATGGCCTGAACTGCGCCGCAGCCGACACCGTGCTGCCCGTGGTGCCGATGTTCCACGTCAACGCCTGGGGCCTGCCCTACATCGCCTGCCTGGTGGGCGCCAAGCTGGTGTTCCCGGGTCCCTTCCTGGACGGCAAGAACCTGCACGAGCTGTTCGAGGCCGAAGGCGTCACCGTCTCCGCCGGCGTGCCCACCGTGTGGCAGGGGCTGCTGGCGCACGTGGAGGCCAACAACCTGCGATTCAGCACGATGCGCCGCACCATCATCGGCGGCTCGGCCTGCCCGCCGTCGATGATGCGCGCCTTCCAGGAGCGCCACGACGTGCAGGTGCTGCACGCCTGGGGCATGACCGAGCTGAGCCCGCTGGGCACCGCCTGCGTGCTGAAGCCCAAGCAGCGGGCGCTGCCGCCGGAAGAGCGCCTGGCGGTGCAGTCCAAGCAGGGCCGCGTGGTCTTCGGCGTGGACATGAAGATCGTCGGCGACGACGGCCGCGAGCTGCCGCACGACGGCCGCGCCTCCGGCGAGCTGATGGTGCGCGGGCCCTGGGTGGTGTCGCGCTACTTCAAGGGCGAGGGCGGCGACCCGCTGGTGTACGCCGACGACGGCCAGGGCTGGTTCCCCACCGGCGACGTCGCCACCATCGACGCCGACGGCTTCATGCAGATCACCGACCGCGCCAAGGACGTCATCAAGTCCGGCGGCGAGTGGATCGGCTCCATCGACCTGGAGAACATCGCGCTGTCGCATCCGGCCGTGGCCCAGGCCGCCTGCATCGCGGCCAGGCACCCCAAGTGGGACGAGCGCCCGCTGCTGGTGGTGGTGAAGAAGCCTGACGCCCAAGTGACGCGGCAGGACATCCTGCGCTTCTACGACGGCAAGATCGCCAAGTGGTGGACGCCGGACGACGTGGTCTTCGTCGACGCCATCCCGCTGGGCGCCACCGGCAAGGTGCAGAAGAACCGGCTGCGCGAGCAGTTCGGCGAGCACCTGCTGGCGACGGCCTGAAAGCGCGGCACGGCCACCGACCGCGTGGCCCCCCCCCCTCTTCGCCAGGGGGGACGGGCGGCTCCCCCACTTCTACGCTTGCGGCCATGAACACAGCCACCGGCGCCTTCCTCCAGCCCGCCGCCTGGGCCGCCCGCGGGCGCGGCCTGTTCCCCGGCGTGCTGGCCAGCACCGTGGTCGCCGCGGCGGCCACCTTCCTGTCGCAGCACTACGGCGCGCCGGTCATGCTGTTCGCGCTGCTGCTGGGCCTGGCGATGAACTTCCTGGCGACCGATGGGCCGTGCAAGCCCGGCATCGAATTCACCGCCCGCACCGTGCTGCGCCTGGGCGTGGCACTGCTGGGGCTGCGCATCACGCTGGCGCAGATCGCGGCGCTGGGCGTGGCGCCGGTGGGCATCGTCATCG
>CBIHPZ010000417.1:0-4405 GCA_966211865.1 uncultured Aquabacterium sp. | reverse complement strand
GCCCCGGGCAGGCCGATTGCTCCGGAACGTGACAGTGGCCTTCACCCGGCCGCTCCACGACGGCACGCCCGCTGCGGGAACGCACGGGCTCGTGCCGCGTGGTGGTGACACCTATCGTGAGGACCATGAAGCACCCGCTCCACCCCATCGCCCAGGCCGTCGGCTCCCTGTTCGGCCTGCTGCATGGCCTGCTCGCCCTGCCCGCGCAGGCGGCCGACGCCCCGGCCCAGGTCGTCGTCACCGCCACCCGCAGCGAGACCCCGGCCTTCGACGTGCCCGCCTCCATCGACCGCGTAGCGCCCGGCAGCGACCGCGCCGGCGTCAACCTGTCCGAAAGCCTGGGTGGCGTGCCCGGCCTGCTGGCGCGCGACCGGCAGAACTACGCGCAGGACACGCAGCTGTCGGTGCGCGGCTTTGGCGCGCGCGCCAGCTTCGGCATCCGTGGCGTGCGGCTGTACGTGGACGGCATTCCCGCCACCATGCCCGACGGCCAGGGCCAGATCAGCCACGTGGACCTCAACTCCGCCGAGCGCATCGAGGTGCTGCGCGGCCCCTTCTCCGCGCTGTACGGCAATTCTTCCGGCGGCGTGCTGCAGGTCTTCACCGAAGACGGTGCCGGCCCGCCCTTCGTGCAGGCCAGCGTGGCCGCGGGCAGCGACGGCCTGTCGCGCACCGGCCTGAAAGCCGGTGGCAGCTTCGGCACCGTCGACCTGCTGGCCAGCACCAGCCGCTTCCGCACCGACGGCTACCGCGCCCACAGCGCCGCCGAGCGCACGCTGGCCAATGCGCGCCTGGGCTGGAAGCCGGATGCCGACACGCGCATCACGCTGGTGGCCAACCACGTGGACCTGCCGCGCGCCCAAGACCCGCTGGGCCTGACGCGTGCGCAGGCCGATGCCGACCCGCGCGGCGTCGACCCCGTGGCCGAACGCTTCGACACCCGCAAGACCACGCGCCAGAGCCAGGCCGGCGTGGTGGCCGAACGCCGCTTCGGCAGCGGCGCGCTGCGGGTGATGGTGTACGGCGGCGAACGCGCCACCGAGCAGTTCCAGGCCATTCCCACCGCGCCGCAGGCCAGCCCGCTGCACCCCGGCGGCGTGATCCAGCTGGACCGCCGCTACCAAGGCGGCGATGTGCGCTGGACCGACACCACGCACCTGGGCGAAGGATCGCTGCAACTCGTCGCGGGCGTGGCCCACGACCGCCTCGAAGAACACCGCCGCGGACGCCAGAACTTCATCGGCAGCGTGCTGGGCGTGGAAGGCGCACTGCGCCGCGACGAACGCAACGAGGTGCGCAACACCGACCCCTACGCGCAGGCGGCCTGGCAGTTCACGCCCGACTGGACCGTGCACGCCGGCGTGCGCCGCAGCAGCGTGCGCTTCGATTCGCACGACGACTACGTGGTGGGCGCCAACCCCGACGACAGCGGCGGCGCGCGCTACGGCGCCACCCTGCCGGTGCTGGGCCTGATGTTCGCCGCCAGCCGTTCGCTGCACCTGTACGCCACCGCCGGCAAGGGCTTCGAGACGCCGACCTTGAACGAGCTGTCCTATCGCCCGAATGGCGCGACAGGACTGAACTTCGCGCTGCAGCCGGCGAAGAGCGACAACGTGGAAGTGGGCGCCAAGTGGCGCGACGAAACCTTCGGCCGCATCGACGCCGCGCTGTTCGAGACCCGCACGAAGAACGAGATCGTCACGCTGGCCAGCAGCGGCGGCCGCACCACCTTCCGCAATGCCGACGGCACGCGGCGCCGCGGGGCGGAGCTGAACTGGTCGCAGGACTGGGGCCCGGCCTGGCGCGCGCAGGCCGCGGCCACCTGGCTGGACGCGGTGTACCGCGGCGGCGCGGCCGCCGGCCTGAAGCTGCCGGGCGTGGCACCTTCCGCGCTGTACGCCGCGCTGCAGTACGCACCGCCGCAAGGCTGGCGCGCCGCGATCGATGTGCGCGCCATCGGCCGCGTGATGGCCAACGACGCCAACACCGACGCCGCCGCCGCCCACGCCCTGCTGGGCGCCAGCCTGGGCTACACGCTGCGCAGCGAGGCCTGGGAGCTGGCGGGCTTCGTGCGCGGCGACAACCTGGCCGACCGCCGCGTGATCGGCTCGGTGATCGTCAACGAAGCCAACGGCCGCTATTTCGAACCGGCACCCGGTCGCACCTGGACGGCGGGCTTGTCGGGCCGGCTGACCTTCTGATCCGTCCCCGTCGGCCAGCTTGGCCGAAGCGGCGAGGCCCCGGCAGCCGCATTCCCAAGACCAAGGAGACAACCATGGCCGCGTCAAAAGAACGCTATGACCGCACCACGATGGTCCTGCACTGGGCCATCGGCAGCCTGCTGCTCGCGCAGATCGCCTTCGGCTTCGCGCTGGACGACCTGGCCCCGCGCGGCACGCCGGCGCGTGGCGCGGTCATCAACCTGCACAAGTCCTGCGGGCTGCTGCTGCTGGCCCTGGTCATCGTGCGGCTGGGCTGGCGGCTGAAGCACCCCTTGCCGGCCTGGCCGGCCAGCATGCCGCGCTGGCAGCGCCATGCCGCCACCTGGGGCCACCGCGCGCTGTACGGCGCCATGCTGCTGCTGCCGCTGGCGGGCTACCTGGCCTCCAACTTCAGCCGCCACGGCATCAAGTTCTTCGGCGTGGCCCTGGCGCCCTGGGGACCGGACCTGCCGCTGGTCTACCGCGTGTTCAACGGCCTGCACGTGGCGCTGGCCTTGGGCTTCACGCTGCTGATCGCCGGCCACGTGGCCATGGCGATCTACCACGCCGCCATCGCACGCGACGGCGTCGCCCACCGCATGCTGCCCCGGCACGTCGGCGGCTGGCTGCCCGCCCTGGGCGGCCTGGTCGTGATGCTGGGCCTGCCCTTGCTGGCCGCGTCCGCCAACAGCGCCACGGCAAACGCCAGCCCGGCGGCCACGGCACCGCTGGCCTACGTCGCGAACGAGGGCTCGGGCTCGCTCAGCATCATCGACACCGGCAGCGACGCCGTGGTGGGGGAGATTCCCGCCGGCAAGAAGCCGCGCGGCACCGTCATCACCCGCGACGGGCTGGTGGCCTATGTGAGCGACCAGCCCAACAACCGCCTGCTGGTGGTGGACCTGGCGCAGCGGCGCGTCAGCGGCGACATCCCGCTCGGCGAATCGCCCGAAGGCGTGGGCCTGTCGCCCGACGGCCGCTGGGTGGTGGCCGCGGTGGAAGAGCGCAACGAGGTGGTCTTCGTCGATGCGCAGCAGCGCCGCAAGGCCTTCACCGTGGCGGTGAAGGGCAAGAACCCCGAGCACGCGGTGTTCTCGCCCGACGGCCAGCTGCTCTTCGTCAGCGCCGAGGAAGGCGACGCGGTGGACATCATCGACGTGGCCGCGCGCCGCCAGGTGGCCCAGGTGCCGGTGGGCGCGCGGCCGCGCGGCATCGGCTTCTCGCCCGATGGCAGCCGCGCCTACGTGGCGGCGGAAAACGCCAGTGAGCTGTTCATCATCGACGTGGCCTCGCGCAGCGTGCTGAAGCGAATGGCCGCGGGCCCGCGCGCCAACGGCATCACCGTGCATCCGGATGGGCGCCAGGTCTTCATCTCCAACGGCGGAGACGGCAGCGTGTCGGTGCTGGACGCCGACAAGCTGGCGATCGTCGCCACCATCCCGGTCGGCCAGCGGCCCTGGAACATGGCGCTGACCCCCGATGGCCGCAAGCTCTACGTGGCCTGCGGGCGCTCGAACGCCGTCAGCGTGATCGACGTGCAGCGGCGCGAACGCCTGGCCGACATCGCCGTCGGCAAGCTGCCCTGGGGCGTCGCGATCCGATGAAACCCGCTGCCCCCCACACGGTGCGGCTGGCGGCCACACCGATGGTCCTGGCTTGCCTGGCGGCACTGAACGTCTCGTCCGCCCAAGCGCAACAAGCGGCTGCACAGCAGGTCGTCGTCAGCACCACGCCGCTGGCCGGTGCCGAGCTGCCACGCGAGCGCATCGCCGCCCCGGTGCAGACGGCCGATGCCGAGGCGCTGGAACGCAGCGGTGCCTTGAGCGTGGCCGACCACCTGGCGCGGCGGCTGGGCAGCGTGCACGTCAACGAGCTGCAGGGCAACCCCTTCCAGCCGGACCTGTCCTATCGCGGATTCAGCGCGTCCCCGCTGCTGGGCACCGCGCAGGGCCTGTCGGTCTACCTGGACGGCGTGCGCCTGAACCAGCCCTTCGGCGACGTCGTGAGCTGGGACCTGGTGCCCAAGACCGCGCTGGCCGGGCTGGCGCTGATGCCGGGGTCCGACCCGGTGTGGGGCCTGAACACGCTGGGCGGTGCGCTGGTGTTGCGCACGAAGGATGGCCGCAGCCACCCGGGCAGCGCCGGGGAGTTGAGCCTGGGGCAGCACGGCCGGCGCCAGGCCGCGCTGGAGGGCGGCGGCGTGG
>CBIHPZ010000416.1:0-4409 GCA_966211865.1 uncultured Aquabacterium sp. | reverse complement strand
TCGCAGGTCAGCAGCTGGCCGTCGGCGCGCACCTCGTAGGTCTGCGGGTCGATCTCCATCACCGGCATGGCGTTGTTGTGCACCATGCCGGCCTTGGTGATGCGGCGGTTGCCCTTCACCGCGGCCAGGCGCTTGGCGAGGCCGTAGCTTTCGGCCGCGCCGCTTTGCAGGCTCAACTGGCTGACGAAGGTGAGCGACGTGGCGGCCGTGGCCTTGCCGAAGGACCCGAACATCGGCCGGTAATGCACCGGCTGCGGCGTGGGGATGCTGGCGTTGGGGTCGCCCATGGCGGCGGCGGCGATGAAGCCGCCCTTCAGCACCACGCTGGGCTTGACGCCGAAGAAGGCCGGGCGCCACAGCACCAGGTCGGCCCACTTGCCGACCTCGATCGAGCCCACCTCGTGCGCGATGCCGTGCGACAGCGCCGGGTTGATGGTGAGCTTGGCGATGTAGCGCTTGATCCGGGCGTTGTCGTTCCTCGCCCCGTCACCCGGCAGCGCGCCGCGCTGGGTCTTCATCTTGTGGGCGGTCTGCCAGCAGCGGATGATGACCTCGCCGACCCGGCCCATGGCCTGGCTGTCGGAGCTGAACATGCTGATCGCGCCCAGGTCGTGCAGCACGTCTTCGGCGGCGATGGTCTCGCGGCGGATGCGGCTCTCGGCGAAGGCCAGGTCCTCGGCCACGCTGGCGTCGAGGTGGTGGCACACCATCAGCATGTCCAGGTGCTCGTCCACCGTGTTCACGGTGTAGGGCATGGTGGGGTTGGTGGAGGAGGGCAGGAAGTTGGCCTCGCCCACCACGCGCATGATGTCCGGCGCGTGGCCGCCGCCGGCGCCTTCGGTGTGGAAGGCGCAGAGCGTGCGGCCTTTCGTCGCGGCGATGGTGTCCTCGACAAAGCCGCTTTCGTTCAGCGTGTCGCTGTGGATCGAGACCTGGGTGTCGGTCTCTTCAGCGACGTTCAGGCAGCTGTCGATCGCGGCCGGCGTGGTGCCCCAGTCCTCGTGCAGCTTCAGGCCCATGGCGCCGGCCTCGATCTGCTGGCGCAGCGCCTCGGGCCGGCTGGCGTTGCCCTTGCCGAGGAAGCCGAGGTTCATCGGGAAGGCATCGGCCGCCTGCAGCATCAGCCGGATGTTGGCGGGGCCGGGCGTGCAGGTGGTGGCGAAGGTGCCGGTGGCGGGGCCCGTGCCGCCGCCGAACATGGTGGTGACGCCCGAGGCCAGTGCTTCCTCGATCTGCTGCGGGCAGATGAAGTGGATGTGGGTGTCGATGCCGCCGGCGGTGACGATCATGCCCTCGGCCGAGAGGATCTCGGTGCCGGGGCCGATGACGATGTCCACGCCCGGCTGCACGTCCGGGTTGCCGGCCTTGCCGATGGCGGCGATGCGGTGGGCCTTGATGCCGATGTCCGCCTTGACGATGCCCCAGTGGTCGACGATGAGGGCGTTGGTGATGACCAGGTCGCAGGCCTCGTGGGCGCCGGGGCCGTTGGGCACCTGGCTCTGGCCCATGCCGTCGCGGATGGTCTTGCCGCCGCCGAACTTCACCTCTTCGCCGTAGCCGCCGGCGCGCAGGGTGAAGTCGTCTTCCACCTCCAGCACCAGGGCCGTGTCGGCGAGCCGCACGCGGTCGCCGATGGTGGGGCCGAACATCTCGGCGTAGGCGCGCTTGCCGATGCTGCTGGCCATCAGTGCCGCCCCGCCGCCCGCAGGCATGGAGTGCGCTGGACAGATAGCGCGCCAAGTGAGCGTGTGAATGCCATCAGAGTTTTCCTTGCACGAGGCCGCGGAAGCCCCAGGCCTCGCGGGCGCCGGCGTAGTCCACCAATTCCACCGTGCGCTGCTGGCCGGGTTCGAAACGCACGGCCGTGCCGCTGGCAATGTTCAGGCGCATGCCGCGCGCGGCCTCGCGGTCGAACGACAGGCCGGCGTTGGTCTCGGCGAAGTGGTAGTGCGAGCCGACCTGGATCGGCCGGTCGGCGGTGTTCTCGACCACCAGCGTGGCGGTGCGGCGGTTGGGGTTGAGCGGCAGGTCGCCGTCGTCGGTGAGCAGTTCGCCGGGGATCATGCGGTCTTGCTCACTTGCGGCGCGACCACCACAGGCCCGCGGCGGCCACGGCCACCACGCCGACCAGCACCAATGCGTCGGTGGCGTGCCAGTGGCTGATGCCGGGCAGGCCGTGGCCTTCGTGGGCCTGGGCGGCCGTGCCGGCCCAGGCGAGCAGTGCGGCGGTCAGGGTGCGCGGGGTCATCAAGGGCCTTTCAGGCGATGGGTTGGTGCACGGTGACGAGCTTGGTGCCGTCGGGGAAGGTGGCCTCGACCTGGATCTCGGGGACCAGCTCGGCGACGCCTTCCATCACGTCGGCGCGGGTCAGCACGGTCTTGCCTTCGCTCATCAGCGCGGCCACGGACTTGCCGTCGCGTGCGCCTTCCATGATGGCGGCCGTGATGAGCGCGATGGCTTCGGGCACGTTGAGCTTCAACCCACGCGCCTTGCGGCGCTCCGCCAACAGCGCGGCGGTGAAGATCAGCAGCTTGTCCTTCTCGCGGGGGGTCAGGTCCATGGGCGGCGATTCTGGCGGACGGGGCGGGTGGGTGGAACGGGTGCTGTTGCATGCAGGCCGCGTGCCATCGGTTGGGGCGAGCACTGGCTGATTTCCAAGCAATGTCTTAATTACAGACACACGCGACGGCTGGGTGTCTTCAATTCAGACGTTGGTGACGGCCCACTTGTGCGAACCCGCGCAGGAAAGCCGGGTTTTGAGGCCTTCGAACCGGCGATTCCTCGGGGTTTGCCCCAGGCCGGTGCAAATTGGCACCGGCATTGCACTGGTTCGCCGCCGGGTCGCTCGCACCCGTTCCGAACACCAGGAGACCTCATGACCCGATTCCCGCTCGCCCGCCGCACCGTTCTGGCCGCCGCCGCGCTGGCCGTGGCCGCCGGCGCGGCCTCGGCGCAGTCCGAAATCCGCATCGCCCACGTCTACAGCAAGACCGGACCGCTGGAAGCCTATGGCAAGCAGACCGCGCTGGGTTTCATGATGGGCCTGGAGTACGCGACGCAGGGCACCATGGCCGTCAACGGCAAGAAGCTGGTCGTGATCGAGAAGGACGACCAGGGCAAGCCCGACCTGGGCAAGAGCCTGCTGGCCGCAGCCTACAACGACGACAAGGCCGACCTGGCCGTCGGCCCCACTTCTTCCGGCGTGGCGCTGGCGATGCTGCCGGTGGCCGAAGAGGCCAAGAAGATCCTGCTGGTGGAGCCCGCGGTGGCTGACGCCATCACCGGCGACAAGTGGAACAAGTACATCTTCCGCACCGGCCGCAACAGCTCGCAGGACGCCATCAGCAACGCCGTGGCGATGGACGCCGACGGTGTCTCGATCGCGATGCTGGCGCAGGACTACGCCTTCGGCCGCGACGGCGTGAAGGCCTTCAAGGAAGCCTTGAAGAAGTCCAAGATCGTGCACGAGGAGTACCTGCCGCCGGCCACCACCGACTTCACCGCCGGCATCCAGCGCCTGGTCGACGCGCTGAAGGACAAGCCGGGCCGCAAGGTCATCGTGGTGGTGTGGGCCGGTGCCACCACGCCCTTCCCGGCGCTGGCCGACCAGGACCTGAAGAAGCGCTTCAACATCGAGGTGGGCAGCGGCGGCAACATCCTGCCGGCGATGACCGCGTACAAGCGCTTCCCGGGCATGGAAGGTGCCACCTACTACTACTTCGGCATTCCGAAGAACCCGGCCAACGAGTGGCTGGTGGCCAACCACTATTCCAAGCTGAAGGCGCCGCCCGACTTCTTCACCGCCGGCGGCATGAGCGCCGCCATCGCCGTGGTGGAAGCGCTGAAGAAGACCAAGGGCGACACCAACACCAACAAGCTCATCCAGACCATGGAAGGCATGAGCTTCGACACGCCCAAGGGCAAGATGACCTTCCGCAAGGAAGACCACCAGGCCATGCAGAGCATGTACCACTTCAAGGTGAAGGCCGACCCGGCGTTCACCTGGGGCGTGCCGGAGCTGGTGCGCGAGATCAAGCCTGAAGAGATGGCTGTTCCCATCAAGAACAAGCGCTGATCCCCGCGGCGCCGCTGCGCTGCCGCTCCCCTGGTTCGTTATTCGACCGACCCCCGGGCCACACGGGGGCGGAATCCGTTCGCCTCGATGAAAGATCCCGCGCCTTTTGGGCGGCATGAACGCCGCCGCGCCCGACCCGGCGTGCCCGGCCGGGAAGGTGCCATCGTTGGACCCAGGAGACAGACGATGAATCGGAAGAACGTGATGGCCCTCGGCGCCCTGCTGCTGGCGGCGGCCGCCCAGGCGGCGCCGCTGCCGGCGCTGAACATCGACAAGACCCAGATCAGCGTGTCGGGCCTGTCGTCCGGCGGCTTCATGGCCAACCAGCTGGGC
>CBIHPZ010000415.1:0-4412 GCA_966211865.1 uncultured Aquabacterium sp. | reverse complement strand
AGCCGGTGCAGCTCGCGGCTGGCGATCAGCTGGCGCAGCGCCGCATCCGCCAGCCGCTTCAATCGCGGGTTATCACGCTGGAAGGCGATGGCGTAGGGCTCGATGGTGATGGGCTTGCCGATCACCTTCAACGCCTCCGGCTTCGCCGCGCTGGCGCGCAGGCCGTACAGCAGCACGTCGTCCATCGCAAAAGCCTCGACCCGGCCCGACAGCACCCAGGCCACGCCCTGCGCATGGTCGGCGGCCTCGACCACCTTCAGCTTCAAGCCCTTCAGCACCGCCTCGCGCGCCAGCGACCCGACGTTGGTGCTGCCGGCGGTGGACGCCACCGTGGCGCCGTCCAGGTCCTCGATGCGCTCGTGCGGCCGGTCGGCGCGCACCATCAGGCGCGAGGAGGCGATGAAGTGCGGGATGGTGAACGCCACCCGCTCGCGCCGCGCCGCGGTGTTGGTGGTGGAGCCGCATTCGAGGTCGATCTCGCCCTTCTCCACCGCGTCGAAGCGCGTGGCCGAGGTGACCGGGCGGTAGGCGATGCGCCAGGCCTTCAGCTGCAGTTCCTGCGCGATCGCCGCGGCCAGGTGGCGGCAGAGGTCCACGCTGTAGCCCAGCACGCGCTCGCCCGCCACGTAGGACAGCGGCACCGATTCCAGCCGGTGGCCGATGGTGATCACCTGGGTGCGCTGGATGCGCGCCAGCGTGTCCTCGGGCGTGGCCTGCGGCGTGGCTGCCGGCTCGGCGGGAAGCGCCGCAGCAGTTCCGGCGTGCACGGCCCACGCCGCGGCAGCGACCAGGCCCATGGCCACCCTTCGCAACCCATCACCCTGGAACCGAGGCATCGGCCGCTCCCGCTGTCCGTGACGCGGCCAGTCTAGGAACCGGCGCTGCGCCGCGGCATGCGGGGATGCGGGTCATCCATAGCTGCACGGCATGGCCCGCGCGGTCCGCCGGCCCGCACAATCGCCGACGCCATGCGCATGCGCCACATCGAGCTGATCCATGCCCTGCTGCAGACGGGCAGCATCAGCAGCGCCGCGCGGCTCCTGAACATCTCGCAGCCCGCCGCCACGCGCCACCTGCAGCATGCCGAGCTGACCGTCGGCTTCGCGCTGTTCCACCGCCATGGCGGGCGCCTGCACCCCACCGAGGAGCTGCTGCAGCTGGCACCGGTGATCCGCAGCGCCCACGCCGGCATCGACGACGTGCGCCGCACCGTGCTGAGCCTGCGCCGGGCGCCGCAGCCGCGCCTGCGCGTGGGCACGGTGCCGGCACTGACCGGGCTGCTGCCGCAGGCCTGGCGGGCGCTGCACGAACGCTTTCCCGACCTGCGCTGCGAGTTCGCCAGCGGCCACCACCACGAGCTGGCGCAATCGCTGCTGCTGCGCGAGATCGACGTCGCGGTCGCCTTCGACCCGCCGGCCCACCCCGCCATTGCGGCGGAGGAACTGGCCAGCTGCCACCTGGTGTGCGCCGCGCAGCCGGCGCAGCTGGGCAAGTTCGCGCGCGCCGCCCGCATCAACGCGGCGGACCTGGCCACCATGTCGCTGATCGAGCTGCACGACACCGACCCCGTGGGCCGCCTCGTCAGCCGCTACGGCGAGCTGCACGGCTGGCCATTTCCCGCCCCGGTGGCGGTGAAGACCCACCGCGCCGCCCTGGAACTGGCGGCCGAAGGTCTGGGCGTGGCGGTGGTGGACAACCTGAGCGCCGCCACCTTCCAGCCGCGCCTCACCGTGCTGCGCATCGAGCCACAGGCCGACATCCTGCTGCGCGCGATGGTGCTGCGGCCGGGCAGCCCGTCGGTGGCCACCAGCGCCTTCCTGGCGGGGCTGCGCGCGGCCATCGAACGCGCCGGCACCACCCTGGCCGCCGCGGCCAGCACGCCCGCCGCTGCCACTGTCGCGAGCACCGCCGCCACCGGCTGAAGCCGCCCCCCGCTTCGGGCGCCGCCGCCCACGGGCCGCCGGATTACAGTGCGTTTCACACCCGCCGCGAAGGGCAGCGGGCTTCGCACGACGACACCGGCCCGCTCCCGCCGCATGGACCCCAGCCACCCGCGCCAGCCCTACCAGGACGAACTGCTGAACCGGCTGCTGCGCGGGGCCTTCGGCGACATCGATCCCCCGGCCCTGGCCCTGCTGCGCCAGCACCTGGAGTGGGTGGAGGTGGCCGGCGGGCAGACCCTGCTGTCGCAGGACGAGCCCGGCGATTCGATGTACCTGCTGGTCAGCGGCCGGCTGCGCGCCTACGTGCGCGACGAGCACAACGGCCACGACCCCGAGACGACCCTCCCCGTCAGCCACGTGCACCGCAACGGCAACGGCCAGCGCATGCTGGGCGAGATCACGCGCGGCCAGATCGTCGGCGAAATGAGCCTCTACACCGACGAGCCGCGCATGGCCACGGTCGTCGCCATCCGCGACTCGGTGCTGGTGCGCCTGGGCAAGGCCGCCTTCGACCAGCTGCTGGCCGGCAGCGCGCAGGTGTCGGTGGCGCTGACGCGGCAGATCATCCGGCGGCTGAAGGACGCGCAGGCGCCCAGCGTGTTCGCGCGGCCCATCACCGTGGGGCTGCTGCCGGTCAGCGCCGGCGTCGATGCGGTGGGCCTGGCGCGCCAGCTGGCGGCCGAGCTGTCCGCCCACGGCCGTGTCGAGGTCATCGACGCCGCCCGCATCGACGCCGAGCTGAACGCCCCCGACGCCACCCTGGGGCCGGGCGCCATGGCGGACATGCAGCGCCGCATCACCCTGTTCCTGGACCGCGTGGAAGCGCAGGCCGAGGTGGTGCTGCTGCTGGGCGACCCGCTGCCCACCGCCTGGACCGAACGCTGCTGCCGCGACGCCGACGAACTGCTGCTGCTGGCCGACGCCACGCAGCCGCCCGAGATCCACGCCAATGAAAAGGCCTGCCTGCTGCGCCGCCCCGCCCGCACCGAAGCGGCCGAGGTGCTGGTGCTGCTGCACCCGGCCGACGCCCGCTGCCCGCGCCACACCCGCGCCTGGCTGGACCGCCGCCCGGTGGCCGACCACTGGCACGTGCGCCCCGCCCAGCCGCGCGACGTGGCGCGCCTGGCGCGGCTGCTGAGCCGCACCGCCACCGGCCTGGTGATGGCCGGCGGCGGCGCCCGCGGACTGGCGCACCTGGGCGTGTACCGCGCGCTGCAGGAGCAGGGCATCGAGATCGACGCGGTCGGCGGCACCAGCATCGGCGCGGTGATGGCCACCTACGTCGCGTCCGACCAGCCCTGGGACCAGGTGATGGCCAATGCGCGCCGCGCCTTCAGCACCAACCCCACCGGCGACTGGAACCCGCTGCCCTGGCTGTCCCTCTTCCGCGGCCGGCGCCTGCGCCGCATCCTGCAGGACGCGGTGGCCGAGCTGCTGGGCTTCGACGCCGACGTGGAGGACCTGTGGAAGCCCTGGTTCGGCATCACCACCAACTACAGCCATGCGCGTGAACAGGTGCTGCGCCGTGGCAGCTTGAGCAAGGCGCTGCTGGCCAGCACCGCCATTCCCGGCGCGCTGCCGCCGGTGCTGCACGAAGGCGAGCTGCTGTGCGACGGCGGCAGCTTCAACAACTTTCCGGTCGACGTGATGCGGGCGCAGCGCGGCATCGGCCGCGTGATCGGCATCGACCTGGACTACCGCCAGCCGCTGAAGGTGGAGCTGGACGAGGTGCCCGGCGGCTGGGCGCTTTTCGTCGACAGCTTCCGCCCGCTGCGCAAGCGCCGCTACCGGCTGCCTTCGCTCGCCGCGTACCTGATGACGGTGATGGTGCTGTACAGCATTTCGCGCAGCCGCCGCTCGCGCGGGCTGACAGACCTCTACTTCAACCCGCCGCTGGACCGCGTGGGCCTGCTGCAGTGGCAGCGCTTCGACCGCATCGTGCAGCGCGGCTACGAGCACGGCATCAGCGTGCTGGCGCAGCGCTTTCCCAACGGGCGCTGGAACGCGCCGGTGCCGCCCAAGCGCGGTCCGGGGTCGGCGGGGGCTTGAGCCCGTTCAGCGCGCCCGCTGGGCATACTGCCGCGCAGCGCGCCGCAACGGCCGCGCGCACTGGAGAACACGCCATGCAGATTGCCATCTGGCTCATCACCGCCTTCGTGCTCGCGCTGTGGTCGCTGGCCGGCTGGGGCCTGTACCACCTGGTGGACAGCGGGGCGCAGCTGATCGGCGACCTGAAGCCGCTGATCGACCGCATTCCCTACGCCGCCATCGTCGAGCAGTGGATTCCCGGCTGGCAGGACATGCTCAAGCTGATGGTGGACCTGGTGCAGTCGCTGCTGGGCTGGCTGGGCGGCGCGGCGCCGCTGCTGGTGGCGCTGGTGTGGGCGGTGGGCGCCGGCCTGCTGCTGCTGGTGGCCGGCGTGCTGAGCCTGGCGGTGGCGCTGATCCGCAAGAGCATGCCGCCCGCCC
>CBIHPZ010000414.1:0-4422 GCA_966211865.1 uncultured Aquabacterium sp. | reverse complement strand
CCCCCCGAGGGGGCGACCCCAGCGGCCCGGCAGAGCCGGTTCCGCGGCGTCCGCTCGGAAGACCGCGCTTTTGCACATTGGCTCTGGAGAGAATCTGAATGAACATCATCGGACCCGACGCGCTGGTTTTCGGCGTGGACGACCTGGCCACCTGCGGCCAGTACCTGATCGACTATGGCCTGAAAGACGTGGGTGCAGGCCGCTACGAGGCGCTGGACGGCACAGCCGTCGTGCTGCGGGCGAAGGACGATCCGTCGCTGCCGCCCGGCCTGGGCACCGCCAGCCTGCTGCGCGAGACCGTCTACGGCGTCGCCGACGTCGCGACGCTCGATGCGATCGAGGCCGAGCTGAGGCGCGACCGTGAAGTCAGCCGCCGCGACGGCGTGCTGCGCTGCGTGGACGACATGGGCTTCGCGCTGGCGTTCCAGGTCACCGTGCGCCGCCCGATCACGCTGGCGGCCGAGACCGTCAACGCCCCCGGCGCCGCGCCGCAGCGCGGGCCGAACGCGATCGGCGTCACGCCCGACCTGCCGGCGCTGCCGCGCACGCTGTCGCACGTCGTCTACTTCGTGCCCGACGTCGCGAAGGCCGAGGCTTTCTACACCCGGCTCGGCTTCGTCTGCACCGACCGCTTCACCGGCGTCGGCCCCTTCCTGCGGCCGGCCGGCACGCTGGACCACCACACGCTGTTCATGATCGAGACGCCGCCGTTCATGAAGGGCTGCGAGCACTTCACCTTCCACCTGGGCGGGCCCACCGAGGTGCTGCTGGCCGGCACGCGCTTCGTCCAGAAAGGCTACGAGAGCTTCTGGGGCCCGGGGCGCCACCTGTACGGCAGCAACTGGTTCTGGTATTTCAATTCGCCGCTGGGCTGCCACGTGGAGTACGACGCCGACATGGACCTGCACGACGACAGCTGGACCGCGCGCGAGACCGGCATGGGCGCCGATGCGTCGCAGGCCTTCCTGTTCCAGTACCGGGAGAAGTGGTTCCCCTCCGGGCCGCCGCCGGCGGGTGGCGCCAGCAAGACCACTGCGCCCGGCCACGCCGCTGGTCAGCCTGTGGGTGCCAAGACTTGAGCCCAGCCGGCATCACCCCCATGCGCCTGTGCCACCTCGACGACCTGCCCGACGGCGACTCGCGCGGCTTCGACCCGCACGCCACCGGCCGCGACACGATCGTGGTGGTGCGCCAGGGAACCGCGCTGCACGCCTGGGCCAACGCCTGCCCGCACCACGGCACGCCGATGGCGTGGCGCAAGAACGCCTTCCTGAATGCCGCGCGCGACCGCATCGTCTGCGGCGCGCACGGCGCCCAGTTCGAAATCGACACCGGCCTCTGCACGCTCGGGCCCTGCCTGGGCCAGTCATTGACGCCGGTGCCGCTTCACATTCACGTTAGCGGCGAGGTCCACCTCGCCCCATCCCCGCACGAGGAGACCCGTCCATGACACTCGCAGCCCGACGCATCCTGATCATCGGCGGCGGCTTTTCCGGCATGTCGGCCGCCATCGAACTGCGAAAGCGCGGCGCCGAGGTGGACCTGGTCGAGATCGACCCCGGCTGGCGCAACTACGGCGCCGGCATCAGCCTGGGCGGCGCCACCTTGCGCGCCTTCCGCCAGCTGGGCATCCTCGATGCCTTCCTGCGCGAGGGCAACGCCGCCGACGGCGTGTCCACCTTCCTGGCCGACGGCACGCCGCTGGCCACCCTGCCCACGCCGCGGGTGGCCGGGCCGGACGTGCCGGGCGGCGGCGCCATCCTGCGCCCGGTGCTGGCGCGCATCCTCGCCGACGCGACGCGGGCCGCCGGCACCGACGTGCGCCTGGGCTGCACCTTCACGCAGATCGAGCCCGACGCCGCGGGCGTGGACGTGCGCTTCACCGACGGCGAGCGCCGCCGCTACGACCTGGTGATCGGCGCCGACGGCCTGTACTCCAAAGTACGCGGCACGCTGTTCCCGGATGCACCGCAGCCGCGCTACAGCGGCCAGGCGGTGTGGCGCGCGGTGCTGCCGCGCCCGCCCGAGGTGCAGGGCGCCATGATGTGGATGGGCCGCGTGAAGCCGGGCGTGAACCCGGTCTCGCGCGAGGCGATGTACCTCTTCGTCACCGAGCACCGGCCCAGCAACGAGCACGTCGACCCGGCCACCTTCGTCGACCAGCTGCGCGCGCTGCTGGCGCCGTTCCCGGCGCCGCTGGTGCAGCGCATCCGCGAGCAGATCGGCGCCGATTCGCAGATCGTCTTCCGCCCGCTCGAAGGCCTGCTGATGCCGCGGCCGTGGTCGCGCGGACGCGTCGTGCTGATCGGCGACACGGTGCACGCCACCACGCCGCACCTGGCCTCGGGCGCCTGCATCGGCATCGAGGACGCCATCGTGCTGGCCGAGGAGATCGGGCGTCAGGCCGACGTCCACGCCGCGCTTTCGGCCTTCGAGGCCCGGCGCTGGGACCGCTGCCGCATGGTGGTCGAGAACTCGGCGCGCCTGGGCGAGATCGAGATCGCCAACGGCGACAAGGACGAGCACGGCCGCATCATGCGCGAGTCGCTGATGGCGCTGGCGCAGCCGATCTGACGCGGGGCGGCGATGGTCACGACGGATTCACGGCGCGGGCGGCTCGCGCTGATGGTGGCGCACTGCGCCGGCATGGTCGACCTGGTGGCGCTGCCGGTGTGGGTGGGCACGCTGATCGGCCACCACCGCTTCGATCCGCAGCAGGCCGGCGCGCTGGCCACGCTGTTCCTGGCCGCGGCGGTGGTCGCCAGCGTGCTGCTGGCGCCGCGCTTCGGCCGGCTGCCGCGGCGCGCCGTGGCCGCGGCGGGCTTCGGCGTCGCGGCGCTGGCCTTCTTCGGCGCCTCGCTGTCGCAGGGCTTCGCGGCGATGGCGCTGCTGCATGCGCTGGCCGGGCTCGCTTCGGGTGCGGGCCTGAGCGTCACGCACGGCACCATCGCGCGCGGCGCCAACCCGCACCGGCTGTTCGCGCTCGTCGGCTTCGCGCTCGGCGTGTTCGCGATCAGCTTCTTCGCGGTGGTGCCGCCGCTGCTGGCGTCGGCCGGCGGGCCGGCGCTGTTCCGTGTCTTCGCGGCGGTGATGGCGCTGGCCGCGCTGGTGGCGGCCCTGGCCTTCCCGCAGGCCGATGGCGCAGCGGCGCGTCAGGTGCCGCCGATGCAGGCCGCTGGCGGCGCGCCGCTGCCGCGCACCGTGTGGTTCGGCATCGCCGGCATCGGCTGCATGGGCCTGGTGCAGGCGATGACCTTCTCGTTCCTGGAACGTGTCGGCGCTGCGCGTGGCTTCGCCCCCGCGGCGGTCACCGGCGTGCTGGTGGCGCTGAGCGTGGTCAACCTGTTCCCGGCGGCGCTCGCCGCGCTGCTGGAAAAGCGCTGGTCGGCGCGCACGGTCCTGCTGAGCGGGCCGGTGCTGCAGGCGCTGCTGGTGGCGCTGGTCATGCGGTCCACCGTGTTTGCGCCTTATGCGGCCGCGGCCGCGGTGTTCGCCGCGGTGATGATCTTCACGCACACCTTCGGCTTCGGGCTGCTGGCGCGGCTGGAGCCCACGGGCCGCGCGCTGGCCGCCACGCCCGCGATGGTGATGACCGGCGCCGCGATCGGCCCCGTCCTCGGCGGCACGCTGGTCAAGGCCTTCGGCTACGGCAGCCTGGCCCTGGCTGCGGCCGTGATCGCTGCCATCGCCGTCACCTGTTTCTCACGGCTGCCCGCGCCGGCGGCCGCCACCCGGAGCGCCCTCGCATGAAGCCCAGCCGCCGCTTCGTCGACCTCTCGATCTACCTCGAGAACGACGTGCTGTCCGACCCGCCGCCGCTGGCGCCGAAGATCACCTACCAGAAGCACGCCGACACGCTGCCCGAGTTCATGGCCATGCTGCCGGGCACGAAGCCGGAGGACTATCCCGAAGGCGAAGCGGCCGCGGCCGAGTGGGTGACGCTGACCACCCACAACGGCACGCACCTGGACGCGCCCTGGCATTTCCACTCCACGCAGGACGCGAAGAACGGCGGTGCGCGGCCGTCGATCACGATCGACCAAGTGCCGCTCGAGTGGTGCTTCCAGCCCGGCGTCAAGCTCGACTTCCGCCATTTCCCCGATGGCTACGTCGCGACCGCGGCCGACGTCGAGGCGGAGTTGAAACGCATCGGCCACGAACTGCAGCCGCTGGACATCGTGGTGGTCAACACCCGCGCCGGCTCGCGCTACGGCCACCCCGACTACCTCGGTGCCGGCTGCGGCATGGGCTACGCGGCGACGATGTATCTGCTCGAACGCGGCGTGCGCCTGACCGGCACCGACGCCTGGAGCTGGGACGCGCCGTTCTCCTATACCGCAAAGCGCGTGGCCGAGACCGGCGACACCTCGCTGATCTGGGAAGGCCACAAGGCCGGCCGCGACATCGGCTACTGCCACCTGG
>CBIHPZ010000413.1:0-4427 GCA_966211865.1 uncultured Aquabacterium sp. | reverse complement strand
GTGGACGTGCGGGCCTTCGGCTCGCTGGTCGAGATGCTGCAGGCCAGCTGCCAGCGGTTTGCGCAGCTGCCGGCCTTTTCCAACTTCGGCGAAAGCCTCAGCTACGAGGAGCTGGACCGCGAAAGCGCCGCCTTCGCCGCGTGGCTGCAGCAGGTGCCCCGGCTGGCTCGGGGCGCGCGCGTGGCCATCATGCTGCCCAACCTGCTGCAGTACCCCATCGCCATGTTCGGCGTGCTGCGGGCGGGGCTGGCGGTGGTCAACGTGAACCCGCAGTACACGGCGAGTGAGCTGGAGCACCAGCTGGCCGATTCGGGCGCGTCCGCGATCCTGGTGCTGGAGAACTTCGCGCACACGGTGCAGGAGGTGCTGGCGCGCAACCCGGCCTGGAAGATGGACGTGCTGACCACGGCGGTGGGCGACTGCCTGCCGCTGCCGCGGCGCTGGCTCGTGAATGCCGCGGTGAAGCACCTGAAGCACATGGTGCCGGAATGGCACATCGAGGGCGCCGTGAAGTTCCACGACGCCCTGCGCGTGGGGCGTGGCCATGCCTTCGAGCCGGTGGCATTGAACCGTGACGACCTGGCCTACCTGCAGTACACCGGCGGCACCACCGGCGTGGCCAAGGGCGCCATGCTGACCCACGGCAACCTGGTGGCCAACGTGCAGCAGGTGGCGGCCTGGATCTCGCGCGACCTGCACGATGGCGAGGAAACGCTGATGTGCCCGCTGCCGCTGTACCACGTGTACGCGCTGACCTCGATGCTGGTGTTCCTGAAGATCGGCTCGTGCACGGTGCTGGTCACCAACCCGCGCGACCTGCCGGCCTTCATCGGCGAACTCAAGCACCACCGCTGCACCGCCATCATCGGCGTGAACACGCTGTACCGCGCGCTGCTGGATGCGCACGGCTTCGCCGACATCGACTGGCGGAACCTGAAGGTGGCCAGTTCCGGCGGCATGGCGGTGCAGCGCGTGGTGGCCGAGCGCTGGCACGCCGCCACCGGCACGCCGCTGATCGAAGGCTACGGGCTCACCGAGACCTCCCCGGTGGTGATCTCGAACCCGCTCAACATCGAACGCTGGACCGGCATGATCGGCCTGCCGCTGCCCTCCACCGAGGCCGCCGTGCTGGACGATGACGACCACCCGGTGCCGACCGGCGAGGTGGGCGAGATCTGCGTGCGGGGTCCCCAGGTGATGGCAGGTTATTGGCGCAGGCCCGAGGAGACGGTGCGCACCATCACCCTGAACGGCTGGCTGCGCACCGGCGACATGGGCGTGTGCGACGAGCGCGGCTGGTTCCGCATCACCGACCGCAAGAAGGACATGATCATCGTGTCCGGCTTCAAGGTGTTCCCGAACCAGATCGAGGACGTGATCGCCATGCACCCCGGGGTGGCCGAAGTGGGCGTGGTGGGCGTGCCGGACGAGCGCAGCGGCGAGGCCATCAAGGTGGTCGTCGTGCGGGCCGATCCCACGCTGACGGAAGAAGCGTTGCGCGAGCACTTCCAGGCCGAACTGACCGAATACAAGCGGCCCCGCTTCATCGAGTTCCGCGACGAGCCCCTGCCCAAGACCAACCTGGGCAAGGTGCTGCGGCGCGCGCTGCGCGAGCCGGTGCCGCCTGCCCAGGCCAAGGCCGCGTGAACGCCGGCGGCCAGGGCGCGCACGAGCCGATTGGCTTGACATCGCGCAATGGCCCCGGCCGCGCCGATGGGAGACTTTCCGGCATTCGCCGCAGGCATTTCCGGAGGCTTCCATGTACCAACAGATCCTCGTGCCGGTCGACGGCAGTCCCACCTCGGAGCGGGGCCTGGAAGAGGCCATTCGCCTGGCGCGGCTGACGGGTGGCCGCCTGCGGCTGATGCATGTCGTGGACGAGCTGTCGCTGGCCTTGGGCAATTCGGGCGGCCTGTCCATGGCGTCGCCGGACATGTTCCAGCTGCTGCGCGAGGGTGGCCAGGACATCCTGGCCCAGGCCAAGGCGCGGGTGGAAGCGGCGGCGCTGCCCGTGGACACGGTGCTGGACGACACGCTGGGCGGCCGGGTGGCCGACCTGGTGGTGGCCCAGGCCGCCCAGTGGCCTGCCGACCTGATCGTCATCGGCACGCATGGGCGGCGCGGCGTGGGCCGGCTGCTGATGGGCAGCGGCGCCGAACAGATCCTGCGGCTGGCCCCGGTGCCGGTGCTGCTGGTGCGTGCGGTGGAACCGGCCGCGGCGGCCTGAGCGGCGTGGACTACAAGGACTATTACGCCATCCTCGGCCTGGAGCGCGGCGCCGACGAGGCCGCCATCAAGCGGGCCTACCGCAAGCTGGCGCGCAAGTACCACCCGGACGTGAGCCAGGAAGCCGAGGCGGAGGCGCGCTTCAAGGAAGTGGCCGAGGCCTACGAGGTCTTGAAGGACGCCGAACGGCGCGCGGCCTACGACGCCATCGGACGCGACTGGCGCAACGGCGCGCCACCGCCGGACTGGGATGCGGGCTTCGAGTTCGGCGGCATGCCACCGCACGGGCGCGGCACGCGAGGAAGGCGAGCTCGTGCGGGCGGGCACGCGGCGGGGAACGCGGCGGAAGAAGCCGCCCGCCAGGCCGCCTTCAGCGAGTTCTTCGAATCCCTCTTCGGCGCGCACGGCGCCGGCATGCAGCCACCACCGGGCACGGGTGCCGGCGAGGACCACCACGCCAAGGTCCTCATCACGCTCGAAGACGCCTTCCATGGTGCGCAGCAGACGGTGGTGCTGCAGGCCCCGGTGCGGGACGGCCAGGGCCACCTGCACTGGCAGGAGCGGCGCCTGGACGTGCGCATTCCACCGGGCGTGCGTGCTGGGCAGCGCCTGCGCCTGGCGGGGCAGGGGGGCCCGAGCCCCACGGGCGGTCCGGCGGGTGACCTGTACCTGGAGATCGGCTTCCGGCCGCATGCCGTGTTCCAGGTGGACGGGCGCGACGTGGCCATGGTGCTGCGCCTGGCGCCATGGGAAGCGGCGTTGGGCACGACGGTGCCGGTCACGACGCCCGGAGGTGCTGCGCTGGAGCTTCGGGTGCCGCCGGGTTCGGCCGCGGGCCGGCGCCTGCGCCTGAAGGGGCAGGGCATTCCAGGGCAGCCGCCCGGTGACCTGTTCGCGCAGATCGAGATCGTGCAGCCCCCGGCGGAGACGCCGGAGGCCCGCCGCGCCTATCAGGCATTTGCAGCGGCCTTCGCGGACTACGATCCGCGGTCGCCGGCATGACCCGAGGAGCCGACATGCATTCCCAGGACCTGGCTGGCGCGGGGCAGGACATGTCCCTGCCCGAACTGGCGCGCTGCTGCCGCTGCAGCGTCGAGTGGGTGGTGGAACTGGTGGGCGAGGGCGTGATCGAGCCGAACCAGGGCGCTGCGCCGGAGCACTGGCGCTTCGACGAGGCCGCCGTGGCCCGCGCCGCCGCTGCCGCGCGCCTGGCGGGTGACCTGGCGGTGAACGTGGCCGGTGTCGCGCTGGCGCTGGACCTGCTGGACGAGATCCGTGCGCTGCGCCGCCAGTTGAAGCTCTTCGTGCCGGACTGAACCCCGGACGCCAGGCAGGCACCACGACCGCCCGGCCGGGCCAGGACCCGCGACGCATGCCGCGCCATGGCGGCGGCTCCCTACAATCCGGGCCCCCTGCACATGATGGAACCTGTCGTCCGTGGATATCGTCGTCAACGAGGAGCTCAAGGCCTATATCGACCCGTTGACCGCGGAGGAGCTGGAAGCGCTGGAGCGCAGCATCCTGGAAGAAGGCTGCCGTGATGCGCTGGTGCTGTGGGGCGACATGCTCGTCGACGGCCACAACCGCTACGGCATCTGCCGCAAGCACGGCCTGCCGTTCCAGACGGTGCAGAACACGCGCTTCCAGTCCTTGGAGGACGTGCACCTCTGGATGATCGACCAGCACCTGGGCCGGCGCAGCATCTCGGAGTTCCAGCGCGGCGTGCTGGCCCTGCGCAAGCGCGAGATCGTTGCCGCACGACGAGCGCAAGCCGCCACGACCCCGCAGCCGGTGGCGGCCGATGCGGGCACGCAGCCCCGGGCGGCAAGCGTCGACCGTGCCGCTCCCGAAGCGCTCGACACCCGCGAGGCCGTGGCCAAGGCCGCGCGGCTGAGCAGCAACCAGGTCGTGCTGATCGAGAAGATCCAGAAGCAGGCGGCGCCCGAGGTGGTGGCGGCGGTCAAGGCCGGAACCATCTCGATCAATGCCGCGGCCG
Source organism: uncultured Aquabacterium sp. (assembly GCA_966211865.1). Lineage (GTDB taxonomy): Bacteria > Pseudomonadota > Gammaproteobacteria > Burkholderiales > Burkholderiaceae_C > Pseudaquabacterium. The sequence continues at coordinate 205 of CBIHPZ010000413.1, read as the reverse complement.
CCGTCGCGAGCCTGCCGGCCGAGGAGCAGGTGGCTGCCGCGGCGGCTGGCAAGGACGAACTGAAGCAGGCCGCGAAGCGCGTGCGTGAATCCAAGCGAAAGCCGCGCAGCGAGCCCGCCGCCGCACCGCCGCAGGAGACTGCCGACGCCGAGGCATCGGTGGAGTCGCTGCGCGAGCGCGTGGCCGCGCTGACCGAGGAGAACGC
>CBIHPZ010000412.1:0-4440 GCA_966211865.1 uncultured Aquabacterium sp. | reverse complement strand
CGCGGCGGCCGTGCAGATCGAATGCCGCAGCGGCTCGCTGTGGATCACGCTGGACAACGATTCGCGCGACTTCATCGTCGAGGCCGGCGAAGACTTCTCGGCGGCAGCGCACACGCCGGCCATCGTCTACGCGCTGCAGGCGGCCGTGCTGCTGGTGCAGGCGCAGCGACCGGCCGCGCCTTCGCCGGCGATGTTGCCCGCGCTGTCCCCCTCGCTGGCACCTGCCGCAGCAGCACGCAGGCCCCACGCCGCCACGCCCAGGCCGGCGCCTTGGCCGGGCCTTCAGCAGCCCGTCGCCGTCAGGTAGGCCGTGGGCGGGTTTCGGCCCGGTTTGGCCACGGACGACAGCACCAGCGCCACGTGGACGGCATTGGGGCCGCCAATGGAAAAGATGAAGTCCGGCCGGCCATCGCCATCGAAATCGCCCAGCGCCGTGATGCGCACGTCCCAGCCGTAGCCACCCAGGTCGTAGTCGTAGCGCTGGCCGTCCACCTCCAGCGAGAACTGCACGCCCTCGCCATAGGGCCGGCCGTCCGCGGTGCGAAAGCCGTTCTGCGCCGTGAACGCGAAGGGCTTGCCACCCAGCGTCAACTCGATGCGCCGTCCCAGTTCCGGCGACAGCGTCGGCGTGCCGTTCTTGAAGCGGTGCAGCGGCACGGTGGCTGCGCGCCACACCAGGCCCGGCACGCGCAGGTACATCTCGTTCTCGGTGCCGGGCGGCGGCTCGTTCAGCTGGCCGACCTCATCGCCCGCGGGCTGCTGCGCCGGCACGAGCTGATCGGTGATCGGCTTCAGCCGTTGCCGCGCCTGAGCCACCGACAGCGGCGTGATGCGCAGCGCCGGCTGCGCATCGTCGATCACCAGCACGCCCCAGCCGTCCATCGGCCAACGCGGCGCCGGCAGCTGTTGCCACGCCGCCGGCGGGTGGAAGGTGCCGATCTCGCCGCGCCATTCACCCTGCTTGAGCAGGGCACCCGGCGGCACGGGCGCATCCGCGGCAGCGGCCGGGGTGGCGCCCAGTGCGGCGATCGTGAACAAGGCGGCGAACGAGGAGGCGATACGCCGATACCGGGCGGCAGGCATGTGAATGCGGTGGAGTGAGCGCAGGCGCCTGTATAGCGCAGGCCTGCGGCACGGCCATGGCCGCCCGCGTTCCGCGCGTGTTGCATTTGCATCGGGCGCCAAAGCCGCCAGCCCAATTCCACCGCGCCGGCCGGCCAGCCGTGGTTCATGCGACGCCCCGTTCAGGCCCGCGTGCCGGCCCAAGCCTTCACATAGGCCGGCACCGGGCCGTCGCCTGCGCCATCGCGCTGCGGCTCGCCGCACACGGCCAGCAGGGGCAGCACGCCCGCCCACACGTCCAGCGCCAGGTCCGCCTCGTCGTCCACCGGCCCGCCGCTGCGCACCTTGGCCGATGCTTCCGCCAGCGGCAGGCGCAGCACCGTGGTGGCGGCCAGTTCGCTCGCATCGCCCGCGCGAGCCTCCTGGCGGCGGCCGGCGGCGATGTGGTCCATCAGCCGGTGCAGTGATTCCACCTTGTGCTCCGGCGGTACCACCTCGAAACGGCCATGCACCACCACCGCGCGGTAGTTCATCGTGTGGTTGAAGGCCGAGCGCGCCAGCACCAGGCCGTCCAGATGGGTGATGGTCACGCAAGCCTCGCTGGCCAGCAGCGCCTTCAGCATGCGGCTGCCGTTGGAGCCGTGGATGTACAGGTGATCGTCCTCGCGCCAGCAGGCGGTGGGAATGCAGTGCACGCCGTGCGCGTCGCGGAAGGCCACGTGGCAGACGTAGGCCGCGTCGACGATGGCGTGCACGGTGTCGCGGTCGTAGCGGGCGTGGTCGGCCCCGCGGCGCACGCGGCTGCGGTCGGAGGGCGGGCGATTGGAAGCGGCGGAAGCGGGGCCGGGGTGCGTCATGGTGCGGGACCTCAGTGATCAACAACGGCGCGCAGCGTAGAGAGCTTCGTGGCTCCCGCACAGGTCCACAATCGGCCCGGATGAGGGAGCCACGATGATCGACCTGGGCCTGCTGCTGAAACCACGGCTGCGCACTGAAGCCGCCGGCCCCGTGCGCCGCCGGCTGGCGCTTGCGCTGAAGCACGCGGTGCTGGACGGCACGCTGCAGGCCGCCACCGTGCTGCCCGCCTCGCGCGTGCTGGCGCGCGAACTGGGCCTGGGCCGCAACACGGTGCTGCATGCCTACGAAGAGCTGGCGGCCGAGGGCTACGTGGTGGCCGACCGCCAGGGCACCGTGGTGAACCACCTGCCCACCACCCCGTCTACCACCGCGGCCACCGCGACGGCGCAACGCGCGGCCACCCCCCGCCTGCCGCGACTGGCCGCGCGCAGCACGCTGCCGGTGCCGCCCACCGAGACCGAGCACGAGAACCTGGCCCCCTTCATGCCCGGCGTTCCGGCGCTGCAGGAATTCCCGCTGCAGCGCTGGCAGCGCCGCATGGCCCAGGCCTGGCGCGCGGTGCCGCGGGCAGCGCTGGCCGGCGGCGGCTCGGCCGGCGCGCCGCTGCTGCGGGCAGCCATCGCTTCCTACCTGCGCGCGGCGCGCGGCGTGCGCTGCGAGGCCGGGCAGGTGGTGATCACCAGCGGCACGCAGGAAAGCCTGGCCCTGTGCGCGCAGCTGCTGGCCGACCCCGGCGAGCGGGCCTGGATGGAACACCCGGGCTACGCCGGCGCGCGCGCCGCCTTCGCCGCGGCCGGGCTGCGCACGGTGCCGGTGCCGGTGGACGCGCAAGGCCTGGCGCCGCCGCCCGGGCTGTGGAAGCGCAGCCCGCCGCGGCTCATCTACACCACGCCTTCGCACCAGTACCCGCTGGGCGTGGTGCTGTCGCTGACGCGCCGTTTGGAAGTTATCGAAGGCGCTCGCGCTGCCGGCGCCTGGATCCTGGAAGACGACTACGACAGCGAGTTCTGCCGCGACGTGCCGCTGTCCGCCATGCAAGGCCTGGTGCCCGACGCGCCGGTGGTGTACCTCGGCACCTTCAACAAGACCCTGTTCCCGGCGCTGCGCCTGGGCTTTGCCGTGTTCCCGCAGGCCGCGCTGGACACGCTGCTGCCCGCGCTGGACTGGCGCCTGGTGGCGGGCCGGCCGGTGGAGCAGGAAGCGCTGGCCGCCTTCATCCACGAAGGCGACTACACCGCCCACCTGCGCCGCATGCGCCGCCTGTACGCCGAGCGTGAAGCCGCGCTGCGCGAGGCCCTGCAGCGCCATTGGCCGCTGCCCATGGCCTTGTCACCGGGCAACGGCGGCATCCACCTGGCGATGACCCTGCCCGCCAACCAGCCCGACGACGCGGTGGTGCGCGCCGCAGCGCAGCGCGGGCTGGCGCCGCAGGCGCTGTCGCGCTATGCGGTGGCGCCGGCCCGGCCTGTGAACGGCCTGGTGCTGGGCTATGCCAACCTGGCCGCGGCGCAGGCGGACGCGTCGGTCATCGCCCTGGCGCAGGCCGTGCGGCCTGCGGCGGCCGGGGCCGGCCGGCGCGTGAAGATCCAGCCATGAGCGGCGACGGCATCCTTCGCTTCTACGGCGCCCGGCCGCACGACCCGGCGGTGGACACCTGGTTCGCCACGCGCCCGTCGGCCGAACTCGCCGCCGTCGCCCGGCACTGGTTCGACCGCCTGCGCCAGTGCGGCGACGACGTGCTGGAACTGCTGCACGACGGCTGCCCCGTAGCCTGCATCGGCGACGTGCCCTTCGCCTGCGTGAACGTCTTCAGCCGGCACGTCAACGTCGGCTTCTTCAATGGCGCGGCGCTGGCCGACCCGGCGCGCCTGCTGCAAGGAAGCGGCCGGCGCATGCGGCACGTCAAGCTGCGGCCGGGGCATGAGACGCCGGCCGCGGCGCTGCGCGCGCTGGTCGACGCGGCGTACGTCGATGGCCAGGCGCGCGCCGCCACAGCACGCGGCCCCGGAGAAAAAACAAGGAAGCTCATGCGCGACGTGAAGCCGCCGGATGCCTAAGATCAGCGGTTCGGCCCGCACCGCGGCCGACCCAACCAGGAGCGACTCATGTCCCTGCGCATCAACGACACCGCCCCCGATTTCCAGGCCCAGACCACCACCGGCCCGATCCGCTTCCACGAATGGATCGGCGACAGCTGGGCGTGCCTGTTCTCGCACCCCAAGGACTTCACGCCGGTGTGCACCACGGAACTCGGCTACATGGCCAAGATCGAGCCCGAGTTCACCAAGCGCAACTGCAAGCTCATCGGCCTGTCCATCGACCCCGTGGACACCCACGCCAAGTGGGCCGCCGACATCGAGGAAACCCAGGGCCACCTGCCGCGCTACCCGATGATCGGCGACACCGACCTGGCCGTGGCCAAGCTGTACAACATGCTGCCCGCCGACGAGGCCGGCACCAGCGAAGGCCGCACCGCGGCCACCAACGCCACCGTGCGCTCGGTCTTCATCATCGGCCCGG
>CBIHPZ010000411.1:0-4441 GCA_966211865.1 uncultured Aquabacterium sp. | reverse complement strand
CCCCTGACACCGCTGACACCGCTGACACGGCTGACACGGCGCCGAACGCGCTTCCCAACACCACGCTGCAGACCGCCAGCCCGTACGGCGCGGCGGCATTCCCCGGCCTGAACCTGCGCGAGGCGACGGACGCCTTCCAGCGGGCCTGGATCCAGGACGCGCTGGCCCGGCACCAGGGGGTCCTGGCCGCGGTCGCGCGCGAAGCCGGCATGGACCGCAGCAACTTCCTGCGCCTGTTGCGGCGCCTGGGGCTGCGCCCGGCACGTCGCCATGAACGTGCCCCGAGCGCACCTTGAGCGAACGCCATCGAGCGGAACACGAGCGGTCGCAAGCGGCGGTTCAGGGCCGCTCACTTTTCAGACTATGGTTTCGCAGCGTCCGCGAGCCTGAACTTGCCCTGGTCGATGCGCAGCGTCACCACGCCACGTTCGTCGAAGCCGACGTGATCGGTGCGCGTGTAGTTGACGACGCCGTGCGACAGCACGATCTCGCGTTCGGTCTCCAGCGCGTCGCGCAGCGCCTGCCGGAAGGCGGCTGTGCCGGGCTTGGCGCTCTTCAAGGCCACCGGCACGATGCGCTGCAGGATCTGCAGCGCGTCGTGGGCATGGCCGCCGAACTGCGTGCGTGTCATGGCCCCGTGCTTCTGCTCGTAGGGCTGCACGTAGGCCAGCGCCACCTTCTTCACCGGGTTCGCGTCGGGCAGTTGCTCGGCCACCAGCATCGGGCCGGCGGGCAGGATGGCACCGTCCATCTGGCGGCCGGCCACGCGCACCAGGTCGGGCGAGCCGGCGCCATGCGTCTGGTAGATCGGCCCGGTGTAGCCGCGCTCGCGCAGCGCGATGTGCGGCATGGCCGCACCGGTGCCGGCGGCCACGATCAGCACCGCATCGGGTTTCGCGGCCAGCACCTTCAGCGCCTGCGCGGTGATGCCGGTGTCCGGCGGGGCGAAGCGCTCGGTGGCCACGATCTCCAGCCCGGCCTTCTGCGCCGAGCCCTTGAAGACCTGCGCCCAGGCCTCGCCATAGGCCTCGTTCCAGCCCAGGAAGGCGACGCGCTTCACCTTGTCGGCCGCCATGCGGCGGGCCAGCACGTCGGCCATCAGCGTGATGGGCTGCGGCAGGTTGAAGGTCCAGGCGTCCGCGCCGCCCGGGCGCGGCACGGGAGCGAGCGCGAACTGCACGGTCCTCGCTTCCGCCGCCACCGGCGCCAGCGCCAGCACCGCGGGCACGCCGGACGAGCCGACGATCAGGTCGGCCTTGCGCTCGACGATGAAGCGCCGGGCGTTGTTGACGGCCTGGGTCGTGTCCGAGGCGTCGTCGAGCACGATCACGTTCAGCTTCTCGCCCGCAATGCGCTCGGGCCACAGCGCCAGCGAGCTCTTCACCGGAATGCCCAGCGAAGACAGCGGCCCGGTCAGCGACAGCGAGACGCCGATGGTGATGTCGGCCCGCGCCGTGCCGGCGGCGGCCAGCAGTGCCGGCAGGGCCAGGATCAGTGCACCAGCCCGGCGGCGGGCGTGACGGCCGACTGGACGGCCGAACCGACAGCCAGCCGGGTAGCCAGCGCCGTGGACATCGCGGCAGCCGTCGTGGAGGTCGTCGTGGGGGCTGGTGTGCGGGCGGATGCTCATGGTCGCTCCTTTTGTGAGTTGGCGTTGCGGGGCGGTGCGCTCGTCGCCGGCTTAGTCGTTGACGGGCGGCACCTCGATCCAGCGGGTGGCGGCTATGCGCCACGATCCGCCGTCGTGCTTCATCGGCATCGCGGCGCGGTTGGGGTTGTGGTGGGCGGCGGCGCCGATCGCCAGGGGCATGCCCAGCAGCGCGTGCTCCGCCGGTGGCAGGCCGCGCAGCGCGGCGGTGACCGAGGAGCGGTTGATCGGCCCTTCGATGCGGCGCAGCGCCCGCACCAGCAATTGCGCCGACAGGTAGCCGCCCTGCGACAAGGAACTCAGCGGCAGCCCGGCGTCGCGCATCAGCTGGCGCCAGTCCGACGAGCTGAGCGATCGGCTGTTCCAGGGCTCGAACTCCGCCATGGCGTACACCGGCGCCCCCTGCCCAGGCTGGCCCGCCAACGCCGCGGCCACGCGCGCCGTGTAGGCCGGCGCCAGGAACACCCAGGTCATGCCCAACACGCCCAGCCCGCGCGCCGCGTCCAGCCACTGCAGCACCGCGGGCTCGTGGCCGGTGTGGATGACGGCGTCGCAGTCCTGGTCCTGCAGGCTGCGCAGCAAGGGTCGCGGGTCCGCGCCCAGCGCCAGGCGCTGCAGCGGCGGCGCGGGCGTGCCCTGCCGTTCGGCCAGGCGCTTCAGCGCATGCTCGTAGCCGGCCGCCATGCCGGGCAGGTCCAGCGCCAACACGCACAAGTGCTGCGCGCGCAACTGCTGACGCGCAAAGACCACGGCCGTGGCCAGTCCGGTGTACGGCCCGTTGTTCATCGGCACGATGGCGGCGGAGCGGAAGCAGTCCGGCGCCACGGAAGCCCCCTGCAGCGCGACGATGCCGGCCTGCTCGTAGGCCGCGCGGTTGGCCGGGCAGTCGATGACGCTGGAACCGCCGGCCAGCGCCACCACCTCGGGGTCGGCCAGCAGTTGCGCCGCCGCGGCGGCCGCGCTGCGCGGGTCGCCGCGGTCGTCCACCGAGAGGTACTGGATGCGGCGCCCGCGGATGCCGCCGGCCGCGTTCACCGCGTCGAAGTAGGCCTTGGCGGCCTGCGACGATTCCGGAAAGCTGCTGGGGCCACTGAGCGTGCTGAGGGCGCCGATGCGGATGGGCCGCGCGGCATCCTGCGCGGCGGCCGGGCCAGCCCAGGCGGCGACGGCGGCCAGGACGACGGCCAGCGCGCCAGCCCGGGCCCGCGCGTGCCACGGCCACTCGAATCGGCGGCGGTGCGGCACCGAAGGCCTCAGGCGACCTGCCGCAGCCATTGCGCCAGCCCCGACATCAGCCGCCCGCCCACCGGCGACAGCGCGGTGAAGTGGATGCAGGCATGCACGCCGGACGGCTCGTGCACGTGGGTGGTTGGCACGCCGGCCGCGGCGATGGCGCCCGCCAGGGCGATGCCCTCGTCGCGCAGCGGATCGTGGCCCAGCGTGGCGATCCAGGTGGGCGGCAGGCGGTCCAGGCCCGGCGCGTGCAGCAGCGCCACTTCGGGATGGCGCGCCAGGGACGCGTCTTTTGCAAGGTAGGCGTCCATGAACCAGACCATGGACGACGCGGTGAGGAACTTGCCCTCCGCGTTCTCGGTGCGCGACGGCAGGGTCTCGCTGTGGTGCAGCGCCGGCGGATAGATCAGGCCCAGCCCGCGCAGCGGCACGTCGGCCGCCGCGCGCATCGCCGCCACCGCGGCCAGCTGGGCGCCGGCGCTGTCACCGGCCACGGCCAGGCACTCGGGGTCGCCGCCCAGCTCGGCCGCGTTCGCGGCCACCCAGCGCAGGGCGGCCTCGGCATCGTCGGGCGCGGCGGGGAAAGGATGTTCCGGCGCGCGGCGGTAGTCCACCGCCACCACCAGCATGCCGGCCTCGCGGCAGAGGCGGCGGCACACGGCGTCGTGCGTTTCCAGGTCGCCAATGACCCAGCCGCCGCCGTGCAGATACACCAGCGTGGGCAGCGGCAGGGACGCGTCCCTCATCGGGTAGTACAGGCGCAGCGGCAGCGGGCCGCCCGGGCCATCGGCGGCGATGTCGCGCACCAGGTCCACCGCGGGCGGCGGCAGGCCGCCCAGCGCGCCGGCCAGCTTGCGGTACACCTGCCGGCCGACCTCCACCGGCAGGCTTTCCAGCGGCGGCTGCGTGGCCGCCTGGGCCAGGAAGCCGGCGAGCGGCGGGTCGATCGGGGCGGTCAGGCCGGCATTCACGGGTTCAGGCAGGCGGCCGTTCATCGCGGGGCTCCAGTGCGGCGAAAAAGCGGGAGGGTGGGGCAAGGCGGCGCAGCGTCGGCGGCTGGCGTGGCGGCGCCGGATGCGCAGGCCGCCATGCCGGCCGAAGATGCGGGAGATGCAGAAGAGGCCGAAGAGGCAGAAGGGCCCGAAGCAGCCGCGGCGACCGCGCCGGACGCGCCGTGCACCGGCGCGGCCGGCACCGCGCGCGGCCGCAGCAGCCAGCGCGCCAGCGCCGGCAGCAGCACCAGCGCGCCGACCATGTTCCACAGGAACATGAAGGCCAGCAGCACGCCCATGTCGGCCTGGAACTTGATGGGGCTGAAGGCCCAGGTGCCAACGGCCAAAGCGAGCGTGATGCCGGTCAGCATCACCACGCGGCCGGTGAACTGCAGGGCCTGCGCATAGGCCTCGGCCAGGCTGGCGCCGGCGCGCAGGCGGGCCAGCATCACGCTGAGCACGTACAGCGCGTAGTCCACGCCAATGCCCACGCCCAGCGCGATCACCGGCAGGGTGGCCACTTTCACGCCCATCCCAAGCAGCACCATCAGCGCTTCACACAGGATGG
>CBIHPZ010000410.1:0-4441 GCA_966211865.1 uncultured Aquabacterium sp. | reverse complement strand
TTTCCCTGGTCGGCATGCCCGGCAGTGGCAAGTCCACCGTCGGGAAACAACTGGCGCGCCAATTGGCGCGCCCTTTTGTTGACAGCGACCACGAGATCGAGCGCCGCATCGGGATGCCGATCAAGGTCTACTTTGAGCGGCAGGGCGAAGACGCATTCCGCGACCTGGAGCAATCGGTGATCGCGGAGCTGGCCCAGCGCCAGGAGGCGATCCTCGCCACCGGTGGTGGCGCGGTGATCCGGCCCGACAACCGCCGCAGCCTGGCGGCCGGCGGACCGGTGATCTACCTGCGATCGACGCCGGAAGAGCTTTACCGCCGCCTGCGCCACGATTCGCAGCGCCCATTGCTGCAGGTGGCCGACCCGCTGCGACGGCTGCGCGACCTGTTCCGCGAGCGAGATCCGCTGTATCGGGAGACGGCGCAGTTCATCATCGAGACCGGCCGGCCCACGGTGCCCACCCTCGTCAACATGATCCTGATGCAGCTGGAACTGGCCGGGTTGATCGACCCCAGCCGCGCTGACTCGGCGCCTGCGCAGAAGCCTTTGCCTCCGCAGGCCTGAGCTGATCGCCCGCCACTCACCGCTGGCCGGGGGCAAAGGAGCCGCACCTACACTAGCGGCCCATGAATGCAGTTGATCCGGCACCCACGCAACAGGTGCACATCGCGCTCGGAGAGCGCAGCTACGACATCCACATCGGCAGCGGCTTGTTGACCGCGCCGGCGAGCTGGCAGGGGCTTCCAGCTGCCGCCGACGGCGTCATCGTCACGAACGTGACCGTTGCACCGCTGTACGCGGAACAGCTCGCCGCCTGCCTGCGCGGTCGCCACGCCCGCGTCTCCATCGTCGCGTTGCCGGATGGCGAGGCGCACAAGGACTGGACGACGCTGAACCTGATCTTCGACGCACTGTTGGGTACGGGTTGCGACCGCAAGACCGTGCTCTACGCCTTGGGCGGCGGCGTGGTCGGCGACATGACCGGTTTCGCCGCGGCCTGCTTCATGCGCGGCGTGCCCTTCGTGCAGGTGCCCACCACCTTGCTGGCCCAGGTCGATTCGTCCGTGGGGGGGAAGACGGCCATCAACCACCCGCTGGGCAAGAACATGATCGGCGCGTTCTACCAGCCGGAGCGGGTCATCTGCGACCTGGAACTCCTGGACACGCTGCCGCCCCGCGAACTGTCCGCGGGCCTGGCGGAAGTCATCAAGTACGGGCCGATCGCCGACATGGCGTTCCTGGACTGGCTGGAAGCGAACCTCGACGCCTTGATGGCGCGCGACCGCGCCGCGCTGGCGCATGCCGTGCGCCGCTCCTGCGAGATCAAGGCCTGGGTGGTCGGCCAGGATGAACGCGAAAGTGGGTTGCGCGCGATCCTCAACTTCGGCCACACCTTCGGCCACGCCATCGAGGCCGGCATGGGCTACGGTGTGTGGCTGCACGGCGAGGCCGTGGGCTGCGGCATGGTGCTGGCGGCGGAGTTGTCGGCGCGCCTGGGCCTGGTGGAAACGTCCTTTGTCGACCGGCTGCGGCGCCTGATTGCCGGGGCCGGGTTGCCGGTCACCGCACCGCGCTGGCCCGCCGAGCGTTGGCTCGAGCTGATGCGGGTCGACAAGAAAGCCGAGGCCGGCGAGATCCGCTTCATCGTCATCGACGCCCCGGGGCGGGCAGCCTTGCGCAGCGCGCCGGACGACATCGTTGCCGCGGCCATCCTGGCGCACAGCGCTGCCGCTTGATGGCAGCCTAACGCTGAAAGACCATGGCCTTGGCGCCCTACGCCAGCCAGCCTTCGCGATCGCGCGGCCGGCGCCATGCCGAACCGCCGGTGCGCATGCGCGACGACTTCCAGCGCGACCGCGACCGCATCGTTCACAGCACCGCTTTCCGCCGCCTCGTCTACAAGACGCAGGTGTTCCTCAACCACGAGGGCGACCTCTTCCGCACGCGCCTCACGCACTCGCTGGAGGTGGCCCAGCTGGGCCGATCGATGGCCCGCGCGCTGGGCCTGAACGAGGACCTGGTCGAGGCGATCGCGCTGGCGCACGACCTCGGCCACACGCCTTTCGGCCATGCCGGGCAGGACGCTTTGCACGACTGCATGCGCGAGCACGGCGGCTTCGAGCACAACCTGCAGAGCCTGCGCGTGGTCGACCTGCTGGAGCAGCGCTACCCCGGCTTCGACGGACTGAACCTCACCTTCGAAACCCGCGAAGGCATCCTGAAGCACTGCTCCCGGCGCGACGCCGAGCGCCTGGAGCAGGGCGAGCCGGGCGGCGTGGCACAGCGCTTCCTGCACGGGGGCCAGCCCAGCCTGGAGGCGCAGCTGACCAATCTGGCCGACGAGATCGCCTACAACGCGCACGACATTGACGATGGCGTGCGCTCGGGCCTGCTGCAGCTGGAACAGCTCGAGCCGTTGGCCTTGGTGCAGCGCCACGTGGCCGCGGTGCATCGCGAATACCCCGGCCTGGCTGGACGCCGCCTGCTGTTCGAGGTGATCAGGCGCCTGCTCTCCGAGCAGGTGCACGACCTGGTCGACGCCAGCACCAGCGCGCTGGCCCAGGCCGCGCCCAGCGATGCGGACGCCGCCCGCCGCGCCGCGCCGCTGATCCGCTTCTCGCCCGAGCTGCGCGAGCAGATCGTCGAGCTCAAGCGGGTGCTGATGCGCGCCTTGTACCGCCATCCGCAGGTCATGCAGACCACCGCAGCCGCGCGCGACGTCGTGCGGGACCTGCACGCCGCCTACCTGGCCCAGCCGGCGCAGATGCCAACCGACTTCTCTGCGCGCGAAGACCGGCACCGCGCGGTGGCCGACTACATCGCCGGCATGACCGACCGGTTTGCCACCCGGGAACACCGCCGGCTGTTCGGCCGCGACGCCTTTTCGGACGAGAGTCCGGCGCCGCGCCCGGGCAGCTGAACGTCGCCCCGCCGCCATGGCCCGGCTCACGCGCCTCGCGCTCGCGGGTCACGTTCACCTGGTCGAGCTGTGCGCCCTGCCTGGCGCACGCCTGGCGCATGACGACGAAGACCGCGGCGAAGCCTTGGCGTCGCTGCACAGCGCGGCGCAGCAGCACCGCGTGGCGCTGCATGCCTATGCGCTGCTCGACACACGCCTGTACCTGCTGGGAACGCCCCAGTACAACGAAGGACTGAGCCTGATGGTGCAGGGGCTGGGGCGACGTTACGTGCCGCGCTTCAACCGCCGACATGCGCTCACCGGCCGCCTGTGGGACGGCCGCTTCCGCGCCACCATCGTGCAGCCCGGGGCACTGGTGCTGGACGCTCTGGTCTTTGTCGATGGTGCTCCCGCCAGGGAGTCTCCAGCGCTGCCAATGTCAGAACCCACTTGGTGCAGCGCGCGCCACCACCTCGGGCATGCGCGGGATCCGATGCTGACCGATCGCGCCGAGTACTGGCAGCTCGGCAACACGCCCTTTGAACGCGAGCGGGTATACCGCGCCCGCCTGGAGGAGGGCCTGTCCAGCGCCCGCCACGCGCAGCTGGCAGAGGCGGTGCACAAGGGCTGGGCGTTGGGTGACCCGGCGTTCCTCCAGCGGCTGGGCGAGCTGATCGACCGGCCGCTGCAGCCTCGCCGCCGCGGCCGGCCCGCAAGGCCCTTGGTCTAGTTCTCGCTTGCCTAGCCCCGCAGGGGCAGCGGCGCGCATACTTGATGTGTCCCTATTTCTGTCGGTCAGCGTTCTGCGACTGCATAAATGGGGTCACACCAAGCGAAATTTTGCTTGAGCCCATTGCTGCGCTGCAGTAACCTCGCGCCTCGACCGAATCGCCGTGAAGGAGCGCGCCATGAGCCAGCCCACCCAGGGATCCCCGTCCCGCACCGAAATCGACGCGCTCGCGCAAGCCGGCCTCTACGACCCCGCCAATGAAAAAGACGCCTGCGGCGTCGGCTTCGTCGCCCACATCAAGGGCCAGCGCGCGCACGGCATCGTCGAGCAGGGCCTGAAGATCCTCGAGAACCTGGACCACCGCGGCGCCGTGGGCGCCGACAAGCTGATGGGTGACGGCGCCGGCATCCTGATCCAGCTGCCGGACGAGTTCTACCGGGCGGAGATGGCGAAGCAGGGCGTGGAACTGCCGCCCCCCGGCGAGTACGGCGTCGGCATGATCTTCCTGCCCAAGGAACACGCTTCGCGCCTGGCCTGCGAACAGGAGCTGGAGCGGGCGGTGAAGGCCGAGGGCCAGGTGATGCTCGGCTGGCGCGACGTGCCGGTCGACCGCGACATGCCGATGAGCCCCGCGGTGCGCGCCAAGGAGCCGGTGATCCGCCAGATCTTCATCGGCCGCGGCGCCGACGTCATCGTGCCGGACGCGCTGGAACGCAAGCTCTACGTCATCCGCAAGACCGCCTCGGCCGCCATCCAGGCGCTGAAGCTGACGCACAGCCGCGAGTACTACGTGCCCAGCATGAGCTGCCGCAC